>NZ_JASCOP010000019.1:5000-46534 GCF_029959395.1 Stenotrophomonas sp. PS02300 | reverse complement strand
GGGGGGGGGGGGGGGGGCTTTCCCCCACCGGCGGGGGGGGGGGCCCCCCCCCCCCCCCCCCCCCCCCCACGCCCAGCTCATTGGTGATGCGGAAGCGCAGCGCGGTGGCCGAGCTGGCCAGGCGCATGTCCTGGCGCACGGTCTGGTTGGCGAACTGCACCGGTGCTTCCGGCGTGCCGTCCTGGCGGTCGGGCGCCGGCGAGGCGGTCCAGGCCGGTACCCAGACCTGGGCCTGGGTGGGCAGCGCCGCGGCGCTGGTGACAAGTGCAAATGAAAGTGCAGTGATCCAGCGCAGCATGGCGGCCCTCCCAGGCGGTCAGCGGTCTATCAGGAGAAGTAGGTGCCGCCGTTGACGTCGACGTTGGCACCGGTGATGAAGCCGGCGGCGTCCGAGGCCAGGTACACGGCGGTATCGGCCGCTTCCTGCGGGCGGCCCTGGCGGCGCAGCGGGGTGTTGCCGGCCACGGCGGTACGCACTTCCGGCTTGGTGAACTCATCATGGAAGCGGGTGGCGATCATGCCGCAGCACAGCGCATTGACCCGGATGCCACGCGGGCCCAGTTCCTTGGCCATGGCGCGGGTGAAGGTCATCACCGCGGCCTTGGCGGTGGCGTAGATCGACGCGCCCGGGCCACCGCCATCGCGGCCGGCCTGCGAGGCGAAGTTCACGATCGCACCGCCCTCGGGCATGTGCGGCACCACCGCGTGGGTGGTCAGGTAGACCGAGCTCATGTTGAGGTCCATCACCTTGTGGAAGAACGCCGGGTCGATCTCGGCCAGCGGGCGGCGCTGCACCATGCCACCGGCCACGTTCACCAGCACATCGATCCGTGGCCCGAACGCGGCCTGGGTGGCGGCAACCATGCCGGCCACGGCCTGCGCATCGGTCACGTCGGCGCGGTGCACGATGGCGGTGCCGCCGGCAGCCTGCACCTGCTGCAGGGTGTCCTGCGCGCTGGCTTCGTCGTTGGCGTAGTTGATGCACACCTTGGCGCCGGCCGCGGCCAGCTTCAGCGAAATCTCACGGCCGATATCGCGGCCGCCACCGGTGACGATCGCCACCTTGTCCTTGAACTGATTCATTTGGTACTCCAGTGATGCGAGGGGGAAAGGGAAAACGTCAGCGGGAAGGCGGCACGTCGACCTTCTCGACGCGTCCGGTCACCAGCCACAGGGCGAGCAGGGAAGCGGGCACCAGCGCCGCCACCAGGATGAAAATCGGTGCATAGGAGTCGCGGGTCATCACCGGCACCAGCCAGGTGGTGATCAGCGTGCCGGCCACGGCAGCCATGCCGCCCAGCCCGGCCAGCGAACCCACGGACTTGCCGTTGAAGATGTCGCCGGGCAGGGTCTGGATGTTGCCGATGGCGATCTGGAAACCAAACAGCACGAAGGCAATGGTCACCACCGCCCACACCGGGTCGGTGGCCAGCACCGCGCCCAGCAGGGCCGGGGCCATGATCGCCCCGCCCAGGGTGATCACCCATTTGCGTGCACGGTCTACGCTCCAGCCGGCGCCGATCAGGCGGCCCGACAACCAGCCGCCGCCCAGGCTGCCGATCATCGCGCCCACGTACGGCACCCAGGCAAAGATGCCGATCTGCTTGATGTCGAAACCGAAGGTGTCGGCCAGGTAGATCGGCAGCCACGACACGAACAACCACCAGATCGGATCAATGAAGAAGCGCGTGGTGAGGATGCCCCAGGTCTGCCGGTGCCCCAGCAGCTGGCGCACGTTCGGCACGTATTCGACCTTGGGCACCGCGGGCTGTTCGGCCGGCGCATCCAGGATCAACGCGCGTTCGGCCGCGCTCACCCACGGGTGCTTGTCCGGGCCGGCGCGGTAGATGATCAGCCACGGCAGCAGCCAGACGAAGCCGATGGCGCCGATGAGGATGAACGTGCCGCGCCAGCCCAGCCACAGGAACAACACCGCGATCAGCGGCGCGGAAACGATGGCGCCGATGGACGCGCCAGCATTGAATACGCCCTGGGCCAGGGCGCGCTCGCGCGCCGGAAACCATTCGGCGTTGGCCTTCACCGCACCGGGCCACGCGCCGGCCTCACTGATGCCGAGCATGGCACGCACGATGCTGAAGGACAGGATCGAGTGGGTGACCGAATGCAGCGCGATCGAGATCGACCACACTGCAATCGACAGCGCGAAGCCCATGCGGGTGCCGATGATGTCGAACAGCCGGCCGAACACGAACTGGCCGGCGGCGTAGAACAGCATGAACACGGTGACCAGCAGCGCGTAGTCTTCCTTGGTGGCACCCACGTCCTTGGAAATCTGCGGCCACATCACCGCCAGTGCGTTGCGGTCGATGTAGTTGATCACCGTGGCCACCGCGATCAGCGCCACGATCAGCCAGCGCACGTAGGAACGGGTTCGGGTGGTCAGGTTCATTTGCCGTCCTTGCCGGTGGCGGTATCGAAGCGCTTCCAGCCACCGCTCCAGTTCCAGCGTTGGCCGTCGGCGCTCACCTCATGGCTGCCGCCCTTGGACGGGTCATCGGCAATGCCCAGCGCCACGCGCTGGCCACCGGCCAGGTCCAGCACCAGCACGCTGGCGTCCTTGCCGCGGTAGTGCGCCAGCCGGTCGATGCGGCTGTTGGCGCCGCGCACGGTTTCGGCGGTGCCGTCGTACTGGCCATGCGGTTCCAGCACCCCGTAGAAGGTGGTGGATGCCTGGCCATCCACGCGCTGCAGCAGCAGCGGTTCGCGGCGCAGGTTGAAGGAAGGGTCGTTCGCACCGCTCTCGCCGATCAACGCCCGCGCAGGCGAGGTGCTGGCGAAGCGGTAGGTGTAGAAGCGCCCATCCAGCAGCCAGGTCAGGCTGCGCGCCTCGGTGCCCGGTTCGCTGGAGGCATCCACCCACACGTGCTGGTAGCCGTTGGCCTTGCCCAGCACCGGGCGCGTGGTCACCGCGGACTGCGCCTTGAAGCCCACGTCCATGATGTGGCCGTTGAAATGCAGCGGCAGGTCGTAGCGGGCCGGCTTGCTGCCGTCCACGCGCAGCAGGTCCAGTACCACCGGCTGGCCCAGCGACGGGTGCGAGAGCAGCGCCTGGGTGCGGGTGAAGCTCACCCCGTCGTAGGCACCGTCCATGCGTGCCGACACGATCTGGGTGTCGTCGGTCACCGCGAACAGCAGCGGGGCAGGGGCCAGTGGCTGGCCCTTCTTCCAGTCGCCGCCGAAGTGGCTCTGCTCGTTCACCACCAGCGTGTTGTGCGCCAGCGTCTGCCGCGCCCAGCTGTTGTTCTCGGGCAGGTAGATCCCACCGGACTTCGCTTCGATGTTGAGGAAGCGGGCGGCGCCGTAATCGGTGACCACGCGCTGGCCGTTGTCGTAGAACAGCCAGTTGAGCTTGTCGAAGTGGCCGTGGCCCATGCCCTGCTTGGTGTTCTTCATCACCAGCGCCTGGCCGTCTTCACCGCCCATGCGCAGGATGGCCAGCGCACCTTCGCTGCCGTCGGGGCCATCGCGCAGCAGGGTGGGCACGAAGGCGTAGGGCTTGGCCTTGCCATCGGCCAGCGCCTTGGCAACCTGCAGGCCTTCGGGCGAGAGCAGCACGCGCTTCTGGCCCTTGGCGACCGACAGCAGCCGCGCATCGCCGGTGTTGGCGTAGGCGATGTCGATGCCGGCCACCAGTTCCTCGGTGTCCAGGCCCTTGTCCAGGATCGCATCGTTGATCGGGATGAAGTAGCCGCCGTAGCTGCTCTGCACCAGCGCATCCACCGCCTTGAGCAGCACCCCGTCGCGGCGCTTGAAGATGCCGCGCGCCGGCTCGTTACGTTGTACCGCGTTGGCGAACAGGATGAAGGGCGCCAGCGCATAGCGCTGGTAGTACGGGCCTTCTTCGTAATAGCCATCGGGCGAGAACAGCTGGTCCACCTGCTTGAGGAAGCCGGCGTTTCCATCGCGCTTGCTGCCCATCAGCGCCTGTTCCACCAACACCGGGTCGCGCAGCACATAGCCGGTCATGCCGGTGGCGGCGACCGCCCAGGTGGCGTGGTTGTGGATCTTGTCGAAGTTTTCCGGATTGCCGCTCAGGAACTGCGCCATCGGCCGGAACACATTGTCGTCGATGGTGCGGCGCTCATCGGCGCCGAGGCTGTCGCGGATCGCGTCGTAGCCCTGCACCGCGTTGACCAGCCACACCGAATCATTGAGGGTCTGCCAGAACAGGCGGCCGGGAATCTGCCCGCGCCCTTCCGGGTGGGCACCGAGGCCGGGGTAGAGCTTGGCGTACCCGAGGAGTACGTCGCGCGCGAAGTTCGCATACGCCTTGTCACCGGTGAGCCGGTACAGCGCGCCTGCGGCCTGGATGGCCTGGTAATTGCGCTTGTGCTGTTCGTGGGTGTAGCCGCCGCCCTTGTCCTTGGGCACCGGCACATCAATGCCGGCTTTCATCATCGCGCGCACCAGCTTCTCTGCACGCGCCTGTTCCTTGGCGAACATCGGGTAGCCGGCGCCATCGCGGCGCATCTGCTCCCATTGCGCGGCGGTGACCAGCACCGGTGCGCTGCTGGCTTCGGCACCCCGCGTGGCCGCGTTGGGCGCCTGGGCCTGCGCGGCGGGCAGCGCGGCGGCGCTGAAGGTGGCCGCCAGCAGCAGCATCAGGGGCGTGGTACGCGTCATGGCAAAGTCTCGGCTGGAATATCGGACTGCAGCGCCGCCGTAGCGGTGAACGTGGTGTTGCGCAGGCGCAGGTGCGGCTCGCCTGTCTGATGGGTGAAACGCACCCGGCCGCTGCGCAGCCAGGTGGTATCGCTCAGGTGGGCCTGCTGCACGCCATGCAGGCGCAGGCTGGTGTCGCCCACGTTGCCCACCTGTTCCAGGCGGCTGCCGCGCAGCGCGAAGGCTGGCCCGAAGGTGCTTTCATCGGTGCCGCCGCGGTAGAGGTTCACCAGCGGGCCACCGATGCGCTGGAACACCGAATCAACAATTTCGACCGATTCGGCGTTGTAGGTGCCCAGGTCGTCGGTCTCGGCGGCGGCGGCGATCACGCTGCCGCTGATGTCGCTCACCGTCACGCCCTGCAGGCGGATCGACGCGGCGAACGTGCCCTTGCCGGTGTTGATCACATCAAAGGCTTTGTTGCTGCTCAGGTCGTGGATGCGGCTGTTGGCGATCTCCAGCGTGTAGTCGAAGGCCTGGCTGCCCGGGGGGACGCGGATTACCGCGTTGCCGGCGGCATCCGGCGCCAGGCTGCCGTCGATCTCCAGCCCGGCCAGGCGCAGCGAGCCGCCGGGGCGGATCTCGAACAGCGAGGGCCGCGAAAAGCGCAGCGTGGCCTTGCCCTTGGCCGGGCCGATCACGCTCAGCGGGTGGTCCACCGCCAGCACCTGGCTGATGCGGTAGTCACCGGGTTGCAGCTGCAGGCGGTCGCCCGCGGCGCTGGCCGCCACCGCCGTCACCAGGGTGTCTTCGCCCGGCGCGACGCGGTGCGCGCGGCCGCTGTCCAGCGCAGTGCGGGTGACCTGCTTGGGATACCAGCTCACGCCAACGCTATCGCGTGCAATCGGCGCCAGGTCGCGCGGCGCGCCAACCTCGATGCCGGCCGGCGGATACAGCAGGCCATTGGCCGCGCGCTGCAGGGTGAGGGTGCGGCCCTGCACGCCGTTCGGGAACCCGGGCGAGGCGGTTGGGCTCTGCACGTTGCCGCTGAAGGCAATGCCGGAAAGGTCGCCCTGGGTGCGCAGCAGCTCGCCGCTGCCATCGCCGACGAACAGGTTGTCGCTGAGTCTGCTGCGCACGGGCATCGCGTTGCGCTCGTCGTCCAGCCCGGCACCCAGGAACAGGTAACGCGCCTGCACGAAGCTGTTGTGGCTGATCCGCGCGTTGTCGACCTGCTCATAGCGGTTGAGCGGCGCATCGCGGGTGCCGGCCATCACCGCCAACGCCGAGGCAAAGCCATCGCCGGCCACCCCTTCGAAGTAGTTGTCGCGCACGATCTGGTCGCGGTTGATCACCCGCACGCCACCGGTATGCGGCTTGCCGTTGCCCAGGAAGATGTTGCGCTCCACCACGTTGCCGTGGCCGTGGCGCAGCACCATCGAGCCGCGCGATTCCTTGAACACGTTGCCGCGGTACAGGTTGCCGCCGGACTTGTTGGAGACGATCTCCACCTCGCCATCGCAGTGCTCGAACCAGTTGTTCTCCACCACCGAGTTGGAGGCCGACTGCGAATCGTGGCTGGTGCCCACCCGGATGGTCTCGCCGCCGTTGCTGCCCAGGTTGGGGCGCGGCCCGAACCAGTTGTGGTCGATGCGGTGGCGGTTGTCCAACCCGCTGGTGGCATTGCGCACCACCACCAGGGTGGTGCCGGCGTTGGTCTTGCCCACCAGCTGGTTGTGGTCGAAGCGGTTGAATGCGCCGTACATCGCCACCCAGTTATCGGACTGGGCGCGGTCGGGCTTGTTGTAGCCATCAATCACGATGCCAGTGACCCGGCTGTGCTCGGCCCACGCCTTGGAGGAACTGCGGAAGCTCACCACCTCGCCGCCCGGCGCCCAGCCATCGCGGAAGACCAGGTTGGACACTTCCAGATAGGCCCCGGCCAGCCGCAGCTGCGACTGCCCGCTCAGGATCACCTTCCCCGGCGTCTGCGCGGTCAGCCGAATTGGTTGACCAATTGTGCCGGTCCCCGTCAGCAGCAGATCCACATCCCGCCACACCCCATCCGCCAGGATCACGGTATCGCCAGGTTTCAGGCCCTTGGCGGCAGCAGCGTACCCAGCGGCGTCATGCACCAGATACTCCGCCGACCAGGCAACGCCAGGCAGGAGCGCCAGTGCCAACCCCGTTGAAAACCATTTCCCGTGTCGGGCGGCGGGTCCCGGGCGCGTGGCGACGCGCTCAACGCAATGGCGCCCGCCTTTCATGGGGCGCGGACCCCACCAACGCCAACGCTGTACCGCCCTACTCACACCCACATCTTGTTGCTGTGCCACAGGTTAACCCTCCCAGATCACCGTAGACCCCAACGCGAGTCCGGATGGTAACAGCCTCGACCGCAACGACGTCAACCACAATCACATACCACTTTAGCCGCAGCTGGTAAGCCATTTGCGCAAACATCTGCTGCATCCGCACATAAAGTTGGCTGAAACTGGTCTAGGTAGATCACCGGGGTAGACTTTAGTACCAATTCATTGACATTGGTCCTTCAACCGTGAATCTTCCGGATCGAATCCGTGTATTCGGACGATCCATCCTGGGAGGGAGATCACGATGTTGCATGACCGCCGTACGGCCTCGCCACGAGGCTTCCGCCACACCGCGCTGCACAGCGCGCTGTTCTATGCCCTGTGCGCCACTGCGGCCCTGCCGCTGGCCCATGCACAGGACGCCGCCCCGGCCACCGCGCCGGCGCAGGCCACCACCCTGGACCAGGTGCAGGTGACCGGCACCCGCGGCACCATCCAGACCTCGATCGACAAGAAGCGCGACGAGACCGTGGTGTCCGACGTGCTCTCGGCCGAAGACATCGGCGACCTGCCGGCGCTGTCCATCGGCGAAGCCATCGAAACCATCACCGGTGCCTCCACCCACCGCGAGAAGGGCGGCGCCTCCGAAATCTCGATCCGTGGCCTGGGCCCGTTCCTGGGCTCGTCCACCTTCAATGGCCGCGAGGCCACCAACGGCAGCGGCGACCGCTCGGTGAACTTCAACCAGTTCCCCTCGGAGCTGATCAACACCGTGGCCATCTACAAGACCCAGCGCGCCGACTTCGTCGAAGGCGGCACCGCCGGCACCGTCAACATGGAAACCGTCAAGCCGCTCGAATACGGCAAGCGCACCTTCCAGCTGGATGGGCGCGGCACCTGGCAGGAATACGACGACCGCCTCAAGGACGGCGACGGCGTGGGCTGGCGCGGTACCGCCAGCTACATCGACCAGTTCGATTTCAGCGGCGGCGGCAAGCTCGGCGTCTCGGTCGGCCTGCAGGCGCTGGAAGGCAGCAACCCGGAGGAAATGTTCTCCAGCAGCACGACCTGGGCCGCCTGCGATGGCCGCGAAGTCGTCGGCGCCACCCGCAACTGCACCCAGGTCAACGGCAACGACGTGGCCAACGGCGTGCCGTACTACCTGGTGCCCGGCAGCCGCCTGTACCGCCAGTTCATCGAACACGACAAGCGCGATTCGCAGTTCGGCGCGCTGCAGTGGCGGCCCAACGACGCGGTGGAAGTGAACCTGGATTACCAGCACTCCAAGCGCGATTACACGGAAGACCGTTCGGACCTGACGTTGTCGTCGATGATGCGCAACCTCAACAACCGCGTGGTCAGCGACGATGGCGCGCTGCTCAGCCACACCGGCAGCACCACCATCGATTCCACCGGCAATTTCCTCGAACGCAAGGAGGAGTACACCGGCGGTGGGTTCAACGTGATCGTGCGGCCCAGTGCGGCGTGGATGTTCTCCACGGATCTGTCCTACTCCAACACCCAGCGTTCGCAGATCGAGCGCTCCACCCGCCTGCGCGCCGGGCGTACCGACGTCAACGGCAACCCGGTGGCCGGCATCAAGAACACCCGCTATGTCGATTACACCTACGACTACAGCGGCGATGTGCCCAGCATCTACCTCGATCCGGCGTTCGACGTGAACAACCCGGACAACTTCACCGATTCGGCCCTGATCCGCCGCCGCCAGCAGGACCGCGAACACACCATCCGCGCCGGCCGCTTCGATGCGGCGTTCACCCCGGAAAGCGGCTTCTTCACCGCGCTCAAGGGTGGCCTGCGCCGGTCGGAAGCCACCTACACCGACTTCACCGACACCGTGGATGTCACCACCACCAATGTCGCCGCGATCCGCGCCGCCAACCAGGCCTGCCGCCAGGCCTTCCCGCAGGATGATTTCCTGGCCAACGCCAGCGGCAACACCATCGACCAGTGGGCCACCTTCGACAGCCGCTGCCTGTTCAAGGCCTTCACCGGCGTGGACGACACCGGCCTCAGCGCGGACCTGCGCGACCCGGCCAACAACGATGTGACCGAAAAGACCAGCGCCATCTACCTGATGGGCGACTACAGCAGTGAATGGTTCGGCGTGCCGGTCACCGGCAACATCGGCGTGCGCTGGGTACACACCGACGTGCGTTCGATGGGCCTGCGCAGCGGGCTGGACGTGGTCAACAACCCCGACGGCACCGTGACCCTGCGGCCCACCGGCGATTTCACCCGGCAGGTGCTCAAGTCCAGCAACAACGAATGGCTGCCCAGCTTCAACGCCGCCTTCGAACTGCGCCCGGACCTGCTGCTGCGCGTGGGCGCCTACCGTGCGATGTCGCGCCCGGACCTGGCCGCGCTCGGCTACGGCCGCAGCTTCAACCTGGACGAGGTGGATACCGAGTTCGGCAGCGTGGCCGATGCGCTGGGCAACATCACCGCTACCGGCAACCCGCGCGCCACCCCGCTGATGTCGTGGAATGCCGATGTCTCGCTGGAGTGGTACGCCAACGCCGATTCCATGCTGTCCACTGCCGTGTACTACAAGCAGTTCAACGGCGGTTCGGTGCCGGTGGTGGTGGGCGAGAACTTCGACATCGACGGGGTGAGCGTCACCGTGCCGGTGGAGCAGCTGGCCACCAGCGACCAGAAGAGCGACCTGATCGGCTTCGAGCTCACCGGCTCGCACAGCTTCTCCTACCTGCCGGGCATCTTCGCCGGGCTGGGCGTGAAGGCCAGCTACAACTACGCCCATTCCAACTTCAAGACCGAAGACCTGCGCCTGGGCGAGTCCACCGACCCGAGCACCGGCATCGTCACCCCGGGCATCGTGGAGCCGGCCAACATCTTCGGCCTGTCCAAGCACGTGGCCTCGGCGCAGGTGTACTGGGGCCTGGGCAAGCTGGACCTGCAGGCCATCTACAAGTACCGCTCCGATTACTACCAGCAGTTCGTCGGCGACCCGGCGCAGAACCGCTACGTGCGCGACAATGGCTCGCTGGACTTCCGCGCCACCTACAAGGTGAACAAGCACCTGTCGGTATCGCTGTCGGCCAGCAACCTCACGGACGAGCCGCGGGTGTCGGATATGCCCATCTTGGGCAGCTTCCGCGAGTACACCACCTACGGCCGGCGGTATTATCTGGGGGTACGCTACCGTTTCTAAGCGCAACTCCGGTTCCCAGCCACCGTACAGCCAGGCCTTGAAGATGTCCGAACCCCGCCTTTACCAGTCCATTGCCGCTGAAATCGTCGCGCTGATCGAGAAGGGCGAATTCCCGCCCGGCTCGCGCCTGCCCGGCGAACGCGACCTGGCCGAACGGCTGGGGGTGAGCCGGGTGACCGTGCGTGAAGCGGAAATCGCCCTGGAGGCGCAGGGCCTGATCACCATCAAGACCGGCTCGGGCGTGTACGTGAAGGCACGTCCGGCGGCCGCCCCTGGCGCGCTGCCGGATGTATCGGCGTTCGACCTCACCGCCGCCCGTGCGGTGATCGAAGCCGAGGCGGCGGCCATGGCCGCCAGCCGCATCACCGATGCGGAAGTGGAAATGCTGGAAGGGTTGATTGCGGCCATGACCGACCCGGCCTCGAGCGAGGCGGCGGCCAGCGAGGCCGACCGCCAGTTCCACCTGGCCATTGCACGCATTGCCGGCAACCCGGTGGTGGAGCACTGCGTGCAGCTGATCTGGCGCATGCGCAACGAGTTGCCGCGGGTGCGCCAGGTGTATGCCAACGTGTGCCACAACGACGGCGACACCCGCAACGACGAACACACCGCCATCCTCGATGGCCTGCGCCTGCGTGACCCGGGCGCGGCGCGCACGGCGATGCGCAATCACTTCCAGCGGCTGTTCGAATCGATGCTGGAAGCTACGGAGAATGAAGCGCTGGCGGAAATCCGCCGGCGCACCCAGCAGGACCGCGAACGGTTCCTGGCGGCTACCGCGCGATAAAGAGGGTCACTCCCCCTGATACTGCTTCTCTTCCACCAGCTGTGACCCGGCAATGCGGTTGATCTCGTTCTTCACCTTCACCCGCTCGCCATTGGTGCCATACACCCCGCGCGCCAGCTGGATGAACTGATCATCGAACACCTGCGCCGCTTCCTTGTCGCGCAGCTGGTCCTGGATGTCCCACATCCGCACGTTGATGGCCTTGAGCTGGGTCTTCAGCGCCTCCAGCCCCGGCTGCGCCGCCAGCTGTTCCTGCCACAGCGGCAGCAGCCCATCCAGTTCGGTACGCACGTTGGCGACCTTGCCCGCATCGGTGATGCGTTCGGCCTTGATTTCCAGGATGGTGATCTTGTCGATCAGCTCGCCAATCGATACCGGGGTCAGGATCGCGTCCACGCCATTCTCGCTGCAGGTCAGTCAGGGCCGCCATGATAGCGCGCGCCGCCTGAAGGTCTCGTAGGCAGCTTTTACGCCGAATTTGCGCGCCACGCCGCCGCGCCGCATGGCGCCTTTACGAGCGCGCTCACCACACTGTGCGCTTCAACGGCGCGGCCGTTTTCAGCAAGGGTGGACGTGGTGGCAAAGCAGCAGAAAGGGCGCGCAGTGCGCCGGGTGAGCGGAATGGTTCTTGGCTTGGCGCTCAGTGGATCGGCGCTGGCGGGCGTGGACGGCAACGCCACGCTGACCTCCGATTACGTCTGGCGCGGCAGCTCGCAGACGATGGAAGATCCCACCGTGCAGGCCGGGGTCAAACTCAGCAGCGAATCGGGCTGGTATGCCTCGGTGTGGGGCTCGGGCGTGTCGTTCGAACCGGATGCCGGTGCACGCAGCGAATTCGACATCGTCGCCGGCTGGAGCGGCGCGCTGGCACCGGACTGGGCGCTGGACGTCAACCTCACCCATTACCTGTACCCGTCCACCGACGTGGACCTGGACTGGACCGAGCTCAACAGCACGTTGACCTGGAAGGAGCGCTACTGGGTGAGCGTCGGTGTTTCCGACGATGCCTTGGCCAGCGGCCGCACCGGCACGTACGCCCAGCTGGGCGCACGCCTGCCGTTGGGTGAGCAGTGGCGCATCGAAGGCGCGGTGGGCCAGTACTGGCTCGACAGCGCGTACGCCGACGATTACCTGCACGGCCAGCTCAGCGCCATCTGGAAGGTGCACGGCCGCTGGGAGCTGCGCCTGACCGCGCACGACACCGACCGCGCCGCCAAGCGCCTGTTCGGCAGCAACGCCGGCTCCCGCGTGGAATTCGCGATCCAGACAAGCTTCTAACGGCAGGTAGAGCCACGCCCTGCGTGGCTCCCCCTCAGGCCCCGCGAACGCGCAGCGTCAAACCCTTCAGGAAATTACGCAGCAGCTGATCGCCGCACGCGCGGAAATTCTTGTGATCCGGCTGCCGGAACAACGCCGACAGCTCCGGCTTCGACACCGGGAAACCCGCGCTCTCGAAGATCGAATGCATATCCACATCCTTCAGCTCGAAGGCCACCCGCAGCTTCTTCAGCACCAGGTTGTTGGTGATGCGCTTTTCCACCGGGCGCAGCGGCTGGCTTTCATCGCGGCCGCGGAACTGCACGATCAGCCCGTCAAGGAAGTGCGCCAGCGTGCGGTCATCGCAGGCCACGAACCCTTCCTCGTCTTCCTTGCGCAGCCAACCGGGCACATCGGCCTTGTCCACCACGAATGCCGGGTCGGCCAGGGCACAGATTTCCGCAATCTTTCCGTCGCTCAGGTCGAGCATGTAACGGATGCTGCGCAGTACATCGTTGTTGATCATGAGACGTCCAATACCGCCGACGCGGCTGCGTGGCTGGCCGCCATTTTACCCCCACCCGGCCGCCGGGCCCTGCGCAGGGCCTGTCCGGCCTGTCATCTGGTTGCCATGAAAGTGAAGCACAGTGCGCTCCTCAGGCATCAACAGGCAGTGGAGCAGGCAATGCGCAGGTGGCAGGTTCTGGCGGGTGTGGGCATGGTCTGGCTGGCCGTAACGGCGTCGGCCCAGGCCCCGTATGTGGCGATTGAGCAGCGCGTGGACCCGCAGCAGCTGGCCGACGTGGGGCTCACCCCCGCCCAGCTGCAGACCCTGAACCGCCTGCTGCGCGAGGCCTACGCCCGCGCTCCGGCGCCGGCCCCGGTTGCCGCTGCGGCAGTCCCGGCGCCGCTGCCCGGCGCGCCCACCCCGGCCCCGATGTTCCCCGGCCTGGACGATGGCCCCATCCATGCCAGCGTCACCGGCCAGGTGGATGGCTGGCAGCCGGGCACCGTGTTCACCCTCGACAACGGCCAGCAGTGGCAGGTGCTCAAGGGCGAGATGAAGCTCAAGGCCAGCCGCAGCAACCCGCCCATCGTGGTGGTGCCGGGCATCGCCGGGCGCTGGTTCTTGCAGGTGGATGAAGACCTGCCCAAGGCCCGGGTGTTCCGCATCCGCTGATTCCGCCAGCGCCCGCCAACACAGCGCGGCGCAGGGTGCGAAAATGGTCGGGAATCCCACGGAGACCCCCGATGACCCGTACCGCTCTGATTACCGGCGCCACTTCCGGCTTTGGCGCCGCCGCCGTCCATCGTTTCGCCCAGGCCGGTTGGCGCGTCATCGCCACCGGGCGCCGTGCCGAACGGCTGCAGCCGCTGGTCGATGCCTACGGCCCCGAGCGCGTGCATGCGGCAGTGTTCGATGTGCGCGACAGCGCCGCCATGGAAGCGGCCCTGGCCGCACTGCCTGCGGGCTTCGCCGACATCGACCTGCTGGTCAACAACGCCGGCCTGGCCCAGGGCACCGCCCCGGCCCAGAGCGCCTCGCTGGAAGACTGGCGCACCATGATCGACACCAACGTCACCGCGCTGGTCACGCTCACCCACCGCCTGCTGCCGCAGCTGGTGGCGCGCAAGGGCGCCATCATCAACATCAGTTCGGTGGCCGGCGTGTACCCGTACCCGGGCGGCAACGCCTACGGTGGCACCAAGGCCTTCGTCAGCCAGTTCTCGCTGGGCCTGCGCTCGGACCTGCACGGCACCGGCGTGCGCGTGACCACCATCGAACCGGGCATGGCCGAAACCGAATTCACCCTGGTGCGCACCCACGGCAACCAGGCCGCCTCGGACACGCTCTACACCGGCGCCAACCCGATGACCGCCGAGGACATCGCCGAGCAGATCTTCTGGGTGGCCAACCTACCGGCACACCTGAACATCAACCGCCTTGAACTGATGCCGGTCAGCCAGTCGTTTGCCGGCTTCCAGGTCGCGCGCGACTGATCAGGCCGCCGTCCATACCGCGAGCTCGTACCCATCGGGGTCGCGGAAATGGAAACGGCGCCCGCCCGGGAAGTCGAAGGCCGGGGTGGAAATGGCTGCACCGGCCTTTTCCACCCGCGCCTGCGTAGCCTCCAGGTCATCGGCGTACAGGATCACCAGCGGTCCGCCAGCCCGTACCGGCCCATCGGTGGTGAAGCCACCGCGCAGGCGGCCGTCGTTGAATTCGGTGTAGCCCGGGCCGTAATCGGTGAAGGTCCAACCGAACACCTCGCCGTAGAACGCCTTGCTGCGGGCGATGTCGGACACGTTGAACTCGATGTTGTCGATGCGGTGGTTGTTGCCTTCAGACGTGCCCATGAGCGCTTCCCGGAATGTGGAGGCGCCAGCATGCCGCATTCGGCTGCCCAAAGAAAAAGCCCCGCAGTGCGGGGCTTTTTCAAGGCTCAAGGCCAAATAGGTGAAGCTACGGGCTCGAAGGCCAATGGGGCGATCCTGCTTGGTTTACTGCGCCTTGATCGCCATCGCCTGCAACCCGGTGCCATCCAGCTTCTGCTTGGCTTCGGCCAGCTCGCCGGCGGTGCCGTACGGGCCCATGCGCACGCGGTACACGGTCTTGCCGTTGATCTGCGCCGATTCCACCCGTGCTGCCAGGCCGATCATGGCCAGCTTGGCCTTGGTGGCTTCGGCATCGCCCGACGCCCCGAAGGCGCCGGCCTGCAGGATGTAACGCACGTTGTTGGCCGGCTCGGCCGCCGCTGTAGCCGGAGCTGCCGCAGCGGTGGCTTCCGGCTTGGGCGCGGCCGCAGCAGCAACCGGCTTCGGTTGTGCAGCCGCGGCTGCCGGGCGCTCGGCGACCGGCGCCGGCAACGGGGCCGGTGCAGTGGTGGCGGCAGTAGCCGCCGCCGTGGTCGGCGCCGGCACTGCTGCCGGTACCGGGCGGCCTTCCAGCGCGGCCTGCGCGCGCTGCGCTTCGGCCTTGGCCCGGCGCTGGTCTTCGGCGCGCGCGCTGGCGGCCAGCTCCGCATCCGACATCTCCACTTCCTTGCCCGGAAGCAGGGTGTAGAAGTCGTACTGCGTGGCGGCCGGCTTGGCCGGTTCGGCAGGCTTGGTGGCAGCACCCGGCTTGGGCAGTTCAGCGCCCACGTCGGTGTCCGCGTCGCTGACCGGGGCCGGCTGCGCGTTCGGGTCCGGCTGCGGGCCTACCCGCAGGAAGCCGTCGCCATCGTTCTTGAACAGGTTCGGTGCCGCCAGGAACACCACGGCCGCAATCGCCACACCGGCCACCAGCCACACCCATCCCGGCGTGCCTTGGCTGGTGTTGCGTCGCGCCTGGGTCTTGCCGCGTCGTGCTGCCATTTACTACTTCTCCACTGCTTACATTTTTTCCGGGGCGGAAACGCCCAGGACGTTCAGACCATTGGCCAGCACCTGGCGTGCCGCGCAGGCCAGCGTCAGCTTGGCATTGCGCTCGGCATCGTCAGCCACCAGCACCTGCGTGCCGTGATACCACGTGTGGAAGGCGTGCGCCAATTCACGCAGGTACTGCGCGATCAGGTGCGGTTCCAGGGCAATGCCGGCCGCTTCCACCACTTCCGGGAAGCGCGACATTTCCACCATCAGCCACAGCGAGGGTTCGTCGTTCAGCGATGCCAGCCCGGTCAGGCCTTCGGCCGGGGTGTACGACAGACCCTTTTCCTGTGCCTGGCGCAGCAGGCTGCACACGCGGGCGTGCGCATACTGCACGTAGAACACCGGGTTGTCATTGCTTTGCTGGCGGGCCAGGTCGATATCGAAGGTCAGCTGCGAATCGGGCTTGCGCGCGATCAGGAACCAGCGGGTCGCATCGCGGCCGGCTTCCTCGATCAGGTCGCGCAGGGTCAGGTAGCTGCCGGCACGCTTGGAAAGCTTCACTTCCTCCCCGCCGCGCATCACCGTCACCATCTGGTGCAGCACGTATTCCGGCCAGCCCTTGGGAATGCCCACATCCAGCGCCTGCAGGCCGGCGCGCACGCGCGCCAGCGAACCGTGGTGGTCCGCGCCCAGCTCGGTGATCGCGCGCTCATAGCCGCGCTGCCACTTGCTCAGGTGGTAGGCCACGTCCGGCAGGAAGTAGGTGTAGGTGCCGTCGGACTTGCGCATCACGCGGTCCTTGTCGTCACCGAAGTCGGTGGAGCGCAGCCACAGCGCGCCGCCTTCCTCATAGGTGTGGCCGGCCGCCTTGAGCTGGGCCACGGTCTCTTCGACCTTGCCATCCTTGTAGAGCGAGCTCTCCAGGAAGTAGATGTCGAAATCCACCCCGAACGCGGCCAAGTCCTGGTTCTGCTCGTTGCGCAGGTAGGCCACGGCGAAGCGGCGGATCGCGTCCAGGTTGTCCGGGTCGCGCTCGCCCACCACCGAATGGCCTTCCAGCTCCACGGTGGCGCCGGCCAGGTAGGCCTTGGCCACGTCTTCGATGTAGTCACCGCGGTAGCCGCCTTCCGGCCAGCCGGCGTCGTCGGGCTTGATGCCCTTGGCGCGCGCCTGGGTGGACAGGGCCAGGTTTTCGATCTGCACGCCGGCGTCGTTGTAATAGAACTCGCGCTTGGCGTTCCAGCCGTTCACGTCGAGCAGTCGCGCCAGGCAGTCGCCAATGGCGGCGGCGCGGCCGTGGCCCACGTGCAGCGGGCCGGTCGGGTTGGCCGACACGTACTCCACGCCCACGGTACGGCCGTTGCCGCTCAGGTTGTGGCCGTAATCGGCGCCTTCCTTGAGCACGCTGGCCGCTTCACGCTGGTAGGCGCTGGGGGCCAGGTGGAAATTGATGAAGCCCGGGCCCGCGATTTCCACGCGCAGCACATCGTCGCTCTTGGGCAGCGCATCCAGCAGCGCCTGGGCCAGGGCGCGCGGGTTGCTGCGCGCCGGCTTGGCCAGCAGCATGGCGGCATTGGTGGCGAAATCACCGTGTTCACGGGTCTTCGGGCGTTCCACCACGAATTCCGGGGTCAGGGTATCGGCCGGCAGAGTGCCGTTGGCGCGCAAGGCTTCGATGCCTTGGCTGATCAGGGCGCGGAGGAGATTTTTCACAGGGCCTGCTTTGAGACTGGAGCGGCGGAATCGGCAATTTTAGCCCAGAAGCCGCCCCGATCCATTGAACCGGGGCACAGCGGGGGTGGGGAGCCGGGCGAGGGGTGGGGCGGGAGGCCTTGGGGGCAGGGGGAATGGCCTGACCGGGCTGTTCAGGTGCGGGCGAACGGGTCGCGCTTGAGCCAGCCCCGTTCGGCCATGGAGACCGGCGGGCCGTCGCCCACCACGACATGGTCCACTAACCGGACCCCCACCAGCGCCAGGGCTTCAAAGAGCTGGTAGGTGATCTCCCGGTCGGAGGGTGACGGCTCGGCTCGGCCGGACGGGTGGTTGTGGCTGACAATGACGGCCGCCGCGTTGTGCAGCAACGCTCGCCTCACCACCTCCCGTGGGTAAACGGTGGCCGTGTCGATGGTGCCGGTGAACAGCTCTTCATACGCCAGGGTGCGGTTACGGGTGTCCATGAACAGCGCGGCGAATACCTCCTGCGGTCGCGCGCGCAACCGCAGCTTGAAGTAGCGCCCGGCCGAGCCGGGATCGCAGATGCTGTCGCCGCGCTCCAGATCGGCCAGCAGATGGCGGCTGGCCAGCTCCAGTGCGGCAACCAGCTTGCAGGCGCGCGCCGGGCCGAGGGCAGGCAGCTTCCTCAGCTTGCTGGCATCCATGTCCATCAGCCTGCGCAGCGGGCCATGGTCTTCGAGCAGGCGGCGTGCACACTGCACGGCATCCAGCCCGTTACAGCCGCTGCCGATGAACAGGGCCAACAGCTCCGAATCGGAGAGGGCCTCGGGCCCCAGCCTGAGCAACTTCTCTCGCGGACGATCGTGCTCGTGCCAATGTTTGATTGCCATTCGGCCAGTGTCAGGTGAGACGCAGCGAGCAGGCATAAGGAACCGCCGCGCAGCTGTGTGGGAAACAGCAGCCGTGTGGCTTAGTCCTCAGGATTGCGTGCTTTCCGCCGCTGAACTTCTTTGTGGGTCTGTACCAGGCTCCACGCAGCAAAGCCGAGGGCAACGAGGGCAATCACTACGGTTGAGGCGACGAGGATTTCTGTCATGGAACGTTCTCCTGGCGAGTCAGGCCAATCTTTGAGATGCGAGTGAACAGCGTGTAGCTGAAGCCAAGCGACGCGAGGGCGATGATCGCAACGCAGTACATGATTGCTTGCCGGTCAACCGCGTCGCCTCCAATCAAGGTCAGGCAGAGAAGAACGCCATGAACGGCGATCAAGCACGCCGATATCCCGTTCTGTGCTGTCTTCCACGACCGGTCAGCATCGACAAGGTGTTCGATCTCGTTGATATTAGAGATGAGCAGGACGAGGCCGAATGCAATGAAATCCTGCGGCGCAAAGGGCTCGATGCTTCCTTCCTTGGTCACCAACCAGACAAGGAACCTGGAGAAGATAGGGAACAGTCCGATGAGGACGGTGTACGCAAGCCATTTGCTCTTGACTGTCTGCATCTCCTGCTCCCGCGTCGATTCTGCGTTGAACCTTGAGGGTGCGAAGTCTATGGCCGGAAAACGGCTGAAGTTGAATAGCTCGTCTCAGTTTTGGAAGTATCTATGGATCGAATACACCCGATGTCGGTACTGGCGTAGTTGAGCGGGTAGGCAGCGACAACAGGCTCGCAGTGGCGTCGCAGTTCAAGCAGGTCGCCGGCTTCGATCAATGCTTCCAGCCCGCTGGAAGGATCAGGCGGGCAACTTGAAATAGCGGGACGTCATGCCCCCTAACGCCTCCGCCACGGCCTCGATGCCGGGCTGTTGCTCCGGCGACATCGGCATGACGACCTCCTCTCGGCAGACCAGGTCATCCGCTTCAAGCTGCGAATAGCTGATACGCAGGCTCCCCCAGGTCACGATGTCCGGCTGCACCGTCACCACGCCGCTGCGGCTGATCCAGTCCTTGGTTTTCGACAGGCGCAGCGTGCGTAGCGCGTCGGTGTAATCGGCGTACAGCAGGTTTACTGGGATGGCCGGGTGGCTGCCGCTGGCCAGGTGTTCGAACAATGCTTTGTTATACGCGCAGAACCACGCAGGGCGCTGCCATGCATCAGGGTGGTTCATCTCCTGGCGCGCGCGGTCCCACGACGCGGCCTGCGCGGCACCTTCCGGCTTGGCCTGCTTCCTTGGAGGCTTGCTGGTGCGGCTGCTGGTGGCCAGTGCCGCTACCTGGGCCTCGAACTCCGTGCCCTTGAAGCGTCGTACATCCGCTTTCAGCAGCTTGCCCTGATCGGCAAGCGCTTCGGCCACCACCGCCGCCACGTCAACATTGCCGGCGTTCAACGCCAGCGTGAGCGGCGTGCGGCCGCGCTCGTTGGCAGCGGCCGGGTCCAGGCCCCATTCGATCAACAGCCGGGTAACGGCCACCGGGTCGCCCATCCGGTGCCATGTGGTGGAGAGGCCGCCGCGGCTGGCCTTCAGTCCGTCCACGTCGCCGGCCGCATACATCAGCGCGTTGGAACCGGCGGGATTGACCACGTGCACGTTGGCGCCGCGTTCTGCGAGGAACCGCAGCAGCGGAACACTGCCCAGGTACGCGCCGATCAATACCGGTGTATACATCTGCCGGTGGTCCATGGCTTCAATGCTGGCACCGGCCTGCAGCAGCGCGTCGACGGCGTCGAAGATGTAGCCCATCTCCACCGGATCCGCATCCGCATCAAACGCGGAGTTCCACACTTCGCCGCGCATCTCGCGCAGGCCGAGCACGGTACAGATCGGCGAATCCTTGGTCAGGCGTGGGTTCGCGCCGGCGGCGAGGAGCCGCCGCAGTTTTTCCACCGCCCACGCGGCCGGGCTGAAGATGAAGTCCCGGCAGGTATTCGAAAGGGGCGTGGCGCCACGGCCGGCCGCCTTGTTGGGGTCTGCCCCCGCCGCCAGCAGCAGGGAAATCAGCGCCAGGTGCGCTTCGATGCGCCGCGCAATCGTGGCCTCGTCCGGACCGTCATGGTGAAGCAAGCTGTTATTGCACACCCAGTAAAGGGCGCGCTCGTTATGGCGCAATCGGATGCGGTCGGGGTGCACGCCGGCGTTAACGCGTCGTTCGATCTCCGCGAACGCGTCCTCGCAAGTGAGGGGGGTGTCCAATACAACAGGGGAAGACGAGGTGGCCACTGGCAGTTCACGATCCTTGATCTACTGTGTTCAATGCTAGCAACCGCGGCGCGCAACCTACTGGGCAAGTTGTCAAGTTTGAACTGGCACATCGGGGTTGGTTGACCTAGGCAATCGCGAACAATCATCCATTGCCCCCGTGCGAAGAAGCACGCTATGGCTGCGGCTTTGGCATGGTATCTGCGGTGCCCTAGCGGCACTCCACGTCTCCTGCGGGTCGGGTCGGGATCGTTGATAAAGAAATCTTTTCCAATGGGGGGCCCTATTAAAGAATCTTTTCTTTAGGGATCAGCAAGAGCGCCCGGCTACCTCTGGGTACGCCACCCGCCCGCCTTCATGACCAAAAACCCACTCCTTATGCCCCTGGGGCATCAGCCCCGCACACCCCATCGGGTAAGCTAATCGCCTCGGTTCGACAGGAAATTCGCAGGTGGCTGACTCCCCCCAGGCTTCCCCGGCGCAGGCGCGCCCGCTGGCAGGCCAGAAGCTGTTGTTGTGCGTGGGTGGCGGCATCGCGGCCTACAAGTCGCTGGAACTGGTGCGCCGCCTGCGCGACGCCGGGGCCCAGGTGCAGGTTGCCATGACCGCCGGGGCCCAGCAGTTCGTCACCCCGCTGAGCTTCCAGGCCCTGTCCGGCCAGCCCACCCGCACCACCCTGTGGGACAGCGCGGCCGAACAGGCCATGGGCCATATCGAGCTGGCCCGCTGGGCCGACCGCATCATCGTCGCCCCGGCCACCGCCGACCTGCTGGCCCGGCTGGCCAACGGCCATGCCGATGACCTGGTCACCACCCTGTGCCTGGCCACCACCGCGCCGCTCACCGTGTGCCCGGCCATGAACCACCGCATGTGGCTGCACCCGGCCACCCAGGCCAACATCAGCCTGCTGCGCGAACGCGGCGCGCAGGTGGTCGGCCCGGAAGACGGCCCGCTGGCCGAAGGCGAATCCGGCCCCGGCCGGCTGACTGAACCGCACGCCATCGTGGCCGCGCTGGCCGCCCTGCAGGGCCCGGCCGACGCGCCCGAAGCCACGCAGGAGCTGAAAGGCCTGCGCGTGGTGATCAGCGCCGGCCCCACCTATGAAGACCTGGACCCGGTGCGCTACGTGGGCAACCGCAGCAGCGGCAAGATGGGCTACGCGCTGGCCGCCGCCGCCGTGCGCCAGGGCGCGCAGGTGGTGCTGGTCAGTGGCCCGGTGCACCTGGCCACCCCGGCCGGGGTGCAGCGGGTGGATGTGCGCTCGGCCGCGCAGATGCGCAGCGCCGTGCTGGATGCGCTGCCGGCCGACATCTATATAGGCGCCGCCGCCGTCTCCGATTACACCCCCCGCCAGGTGGCCCCGCAGAAGCTGAAGAAGACCGCCGGCACCCAGACCCTCACGCTGGAGCTGGTGCGCACCCAGGACATCCTGGCCGAGGTGGCCCAGCAGACCAACGCGCTGAAGCTGGTGGTCGGCTTTGCCGCCGAAACCCACGATGTGGAGAAATACGCGCGCGGCAAGCTGGTCGACAAGCGGCTGGATCTGGTGATCGCCAATCAGGTGGGCATCACAAACGGCGGCTTCGAAAGCGATGAGAATGCAGCAACCGCCTATTGGCAGGGTGGGGAACAGGTGTTCCCCGGTACCACCAAGGCGCTGCTGGCCGAACAACTGTTGTCCCTGATTGCCCAGAGGTTGCACGCATGACCCAAGCCCCGTCCCTGCACGCGCTGCAGGTGAAGCTGCTCGATCCCCGCTTCGGCGATACCTGGCCCCTGCCGGCCTATGCCACCGAAGCCAGCGCCGGCATGGACCTGCGCGCCGCGCTGGAAACCGAGCTCACCCTGCAGCCGGGGGATACGGCGCTGATTCCCAGCGGCATCGCCATCCATATCGAAGATCCGAACCTGTGCGCGGTAGTGCTGCCGCGCTCCGGGCTGGGCCACCGCCACGGCATCGTGCTGGGCAACGGCACCGGCCTGATCGATGCCGATTACCAGGGCCCGCTGCTGATCAGCGCCTGGAACCGCGGCCGCGAGGCCTTCACGCTGCAACCGGGTGACCGTATTGCACAGTTGGTTGTGCTGCCGATTGCACGCGTGGGCCTGCAGGTAGTGGATACTTTCACCGACAGCGCCAGGGGAACGGGTGGATTCGGCCATACCGGGGTGCGCTGACAGGGGGAACATCAATGAGCAAGGCAACGGCGGAAGGACAGCCACGATTGACAAGCAAGCGTAACGGGCTGTTGTTGGTGGGGTTGCTGACCCTGCTGGCGGCATGGTTTGCCTGGAGCGGGGTGCGGCAATGGCGGCAGGCCTCGGTAGGGCAGACGCTGGAACAGTCCCGCGACCAGATCGTGCAGGGCGTGGACGCCGCCCTCAAGGGGCAGAGCACCCAGCTGGGCACCCTGGTGAAGAGCGAGCGGGTCAGTACCGCGCTGGCCGCCGGCGATGCCGATGCCACCGCGCTGGCCGTGCGTGAAGGCTGGCCGGGCACGGAAGATGTGCAGGTGCTCACCGCCGACCTGGACCAGGCCTACGCCGATCCCAAGGCCTTCGGGTACGCCCGCCTGGGCCTGCTGGAAGCCGCCATTGCTGGCGATACCGTGGTGGCGCGCGTGGTGCGCGACGCCGGTGGCCAGCGCCTGGGCCTTGCGGTTCCGGTGCAGCTGGGCACCACGGGCCCGGCGGTCATCTACGTGCGCCAGCCGCTGCTGCGCCTGACCGGCACCTTCGACCAGGTGCGCGTGCCGTCCGCAGGCTACCTGGCGCTGCGCCAAGGCACCCACAACATCATCGAACAGGGCGACAGCAGCCTCTCCCAGAGCGCGGAAGGCCTGGCCCGGCCGATTGGCAAGAGTGGCCTGCGCCTGGCCGCCGCCGTGCCGGATATCGAACCGGGCCCGCTGGGCCTGGGCGCAATTCCGTCCATCATCGTGGCGGTGCTGCTGCTGGCCATCGCCGGCATGCTGCAGTTCGGCAAGGGCCGCGTGCCCATGCCGCGCCGCCGTGCCGCCGCCAGCGAGGCCGACCACGGCCCGACCCTGCGCGAAAGCCTGGTACAGGACCCGCTGCTGGAGCCGGCCCCGGCGGCCGGTTCGGGCGTGGCGCCGCCGCCGCTGCCTACCGGCCCCGGCCATGAGGTGCCGGAAGGCATCTTCCGCGCCTACGACATCCGCGGTGTGATCGGCCGTGAGCTCACCCCGCAGGTAGCGGTGCTGATCGGCCAGGCCATCGGCTCGGTGCTGCAGGTGCAGGGGCTGCGCGACATCGTGGTGGGCCGCGATGGCCGCCTGTCCGGCCCGGAACTGAGCGCCAGCCTGATCGAAGGCCTGCGCCGCGCTGGTTGCGATGTCACCGACATCGGCCTGGCACCCACCCCGGTGGTGTACTTCGCCAGCTACCACCTGCGTGCCGGCAGCTGCGTTGCGGTCACCGGCAGCCACAACCCGCCGGACTACAACGGCTTCAAGATCGTGGTCGGCGGCGAGACCCTCTCCGGCGATGCCATCACCGAGCTGTACCAGCGCATCCGCGATGGCCAGCTGCACGTGGCCGCCGAACCGGGCAGCCTGCAGCAGCGCGACGTCAACGCCGATTACATCCAGCGCATTGCCGATGACGTGCAGCTGGACCGCCCGATCAAGGTGGTGGCCGATGCCGGCAACGGCGTGGCCGGCGAACTGGCCCAGCCGCTGCTGGAAGCCATTGGCGCCGAAGTCATTCCGCTGTACTGCGATGTGGATGGCACCTTCCCCAACCACCATCCCGACCCGAGCGACCCGGCCAACCTGGAAGACCTCATCCAGACCGTGAAGCGCTTCGATGCGGATATCGGCCTGGCCTTCGATGGCGATGGCGACCGCCTGGGCGTGGTCACCCGCGAAGGCAAGATCATTTACGCGGATCGCCTGCTGATGCTGTTCGCGGCCGATGTGCTGCAACGCAATCCCGGCGCGCTGGTGATCTACGACGTGAAGTGCAGCGGCAAGCTGTCCGATTACGTGCTGCGCAACGGCGGCAGCCCGATGATGTGGAAGACCGGGCATTCGCTGATCAAGGCCAAGATGCGCGAAACCGATGCCGAACTGGCCGGTGAAATGAGCGGCCACTTCTTCTTCAAGGAGCGCTGGTTCGGCTTCGATGACGGGCTGTATGCCGCCTCGCGCCTGCTGGAAATCCTGGCCCAGCGCGAGGAAACGCCGTCGGAAGTGCTAGATGAGCTGCCCGACAGCGTGTCCACCCCGGAGCTGAAGGTGCCGGTGGAATCGGGTACCCCGCATGCGCTGGTGTCGATGTTCGTGTCGGCGGCGCAGGGCGAGGAATCGCCGTTCGCCGGTGCGCGCCTGTCCACCATCGATGGCCTGCGGGCGGACTTCCCGGACGGCTGGGGCCTGCTGCGCGCCTCCAACACCACCCCGGTGCTGGTGCTGCGTTTCGAAGGCAACGACGAGGCCGCGCTGGAGCGCATCAAGGCCCTGTTCCGCGACCAGCTGCAACCGCTGCTGCCGGGCGTGGAACTGGGGTTCTGAAAGGAGTACCGACCAACGGTCGGTACCTACCGGGTGATGCCCGACCTGTGGTCGGCCATCACCCTTTGAACCGTAAACCCACGCCGGGTTCGGTGAACAGGTAACGCGAATCCAGCGCGGAATCGCCCAGCTTGTGGCGCAGCTTGCCCACCAGGATGCGCAGGTAGTGGGTGTCGTGCTGGTGGGTGGGGCCCCAGATCTCGGCCAGGATCTGGGGCTGGGTCACCACCCGGCCGGCGTTGCGCAGCAGCAGCGACAGCAACGCATATTCCTTGCGGGTCAGCGCCACCGGCGCGCCGTCCAGGTGCACCTCGCGGCGCACCAGGTCGATATGCAGGTGGCCGTCGTCGTAATGCGGCAGCACCCCATCGGCCGAAACCGTGCGCGTGCGCAGCAGCGCACGCACCCGCGCCATCAGCTCCTGGGTGCCGAACGGCTTGGTCACGTAGTCGTTGGCGCCGTTGTCCAGCGCCAGCACCTTCTCGGTTTCGCTGGCGCGCACCGTGAGCATGATCACCGGCACCTGGCTCCACTGGCGCAGCTCGGCCAGCACCTCGTGGCCTTCCATGTCCGGCAGGCCGATATCCAGGATCACCAGGTCCGCGCCTTCGCCCACCAGCTGCTCCAGCCCGGCCTGCCCGGTGGCAGCCTGCAGCACCCGGTAACCCTGCGCGCGCAGGCTGATGTCGAGGAAGCGGCGGATCTGCGCTTCATCGTCGATCACCAGCACGCGCGCGGGCGGCACGCCATGGGAAGGGTCAGGAATCGTCGGGGTCATCGGCAGGGTGGGGTTGCAGCAGGGGGAGCGTGATGCGGATCAGGGTACCGCGTCCATCGCGGCCCGGCAGCGCCTGCACGGTGCCGCCATGCGCGCCGATCATGCCCTGGCAGATGGTCAGGCCCAGCCCGGTGCCATGCCGGCCGCGGTCGCCGCGTTCCACGCTGTAGAACATGTCGAAGATGCGCGCGCGTTCGTCATCGGGAATGCCGGGGCCAGCGTCGAGCACGTCGATGCGCAGCTCGCCATCCACCAGCCGTGCCTGCACTTCCACCGCCGCGCCGGGCGGGGAGAACTTCGCCGCGTTCTCCATCACGTTGAACACCGCCTGTTCCACCAGCGCCGGGTGCACCCAGATCGGGCCCAGCGTGCTGGGAATATCCAGCTGCAGGCGCACGTCGGGCTGGTAGCGCTGCAGGCGGCGCGCGGCCGAGCCGACCAGCTCGTCCACGCCGATCCAGTCGCGGTTGATCTGCAGCCCCTCGTGGCCCAGCCGGGTCATGTCCAGCAGGTTCTGGATGTAGCGGTCCAGCCGCTCGCCTTCCACCAGAATGGTATCCAGCAGCGCACGGCGGTCGCTGGCGTCCATTGCCTCGGCATAGTTGGACAGGCTGTCGGCCGAGCCGATCATCGCCGCCAGCGGCGAGCGCAGGTCGTGCGAGACCGACGACAGCAGCGCCGAACGCAGCCGCTCGGTCTCGTTGCTCACGTGCGCCTTTTCCAGGTCGGCCACCAGCCGCGTGCGCAGCGCGGCCTGCGCGATGTCATCCACCATCGCTTCGGCCAGCTGGCGCTGTTCCGGGGTCAAGCGCGGCGCGCTGCGCGGGAAGCGCATGCCAGCCACGCCGATGCTGCGCTCGTCGCCATCCAGCAGGGGCAGGAACCACCATTCCGCACCGGCCAGCGTATCGGTGAAGCGGCCGCTGGGCTGGCCGTGGCGATGCGCCCAGTCGGCCGCGGCCAGGTCGGTGTCGCCCGGCGCGGCACTGCCGCTGGTGCTGGTATCGGCGCCGATGCGCAGCCAGGCCGGTGCATCCAGTGCCTGTTCCAGCGCTTCGCGCCCGGCCTGCGCCACTTCCTCGTTGCTGGCCGCGCGGGTCAGCTGCCCGCCCAGCACCTGGCGCGCGTTGGCGTGCCGGTTGGCCGCGCGCAGCGCTACCACCTGCATGCGCAGGCGCGAAGCCAGCCGCCCGGCCACCAGTGCCGCCACCAGGAACAGGAACACGGTGATCACGCCCTGCCGCGCGCTGATCGCGAAGGTGAAGCGCGGGGCGATGAAGAAGAAGTTGTAGGCGAGGAAACACAGCGCCGCGGCCATCACCGCCGCGCTGGTGCGGCTGCGCGCAGCCACCACCACCACCGCTACGATGAACACCATCGACAGGTCGTACAGCCCCACCCAGCGTTCGGCCACCAGCGCCACCAGGCAGGCCAGCGCGGTGGCCACCAGCGCCAGCACGGTGTCGCGGCCGGTGCTCAGTGTGGGCATCGACAGCCCATGGCGGCGCGCACGCGCGCGCGCCTGCGGGGTGCCGATGATGGTAATTTCAAAGTGCGCGCCGCGCTGGATCAGCTGCTGGGTCAGCGTGCGGTTGAGCATGCGCGCGAACGGGCGCTCGCGGGTGCGGCCCAGCACCAGGGTGGACACGCTGTTGTGCGCGGCGTGGTCGAGCAGGGCATCGGCAATGCTGGGCCCATGCAGCAGCTCGGCCTCGCCGCCCAGCCGCCGCGCCAGCGCGAAGGCCGCGTCGATCTCGCGGCGGGTGCTGTCGTCTTCGCGGCGGCGCTGCACGGTCACCACCGTCCACGGCGCATCGCGGCGCTCGGCAATGCGCCGGCCCACGCGCACCAGGTACTCGCTCTGGCCGCCGCCGTCGATCGCCACCAGCACCCGCCGGCGCAGCGGCAGGTTGCCTTCGCCGCGCGCTGCGCGGGTTTCGCGCAGGCTGTTGTCGACCCGGTCGGCCGCTTCCTGCATGGCCAGCTCGCGCAGCGCGGTCAGGTTGGCGGGCGAGAAGAATGCCTGCAGCGCCTGCGCGGCCTGCTCGGGCACGTACACCTTGCCCTGCTGCAGCCGTTCGATCAGTTCGCGCGGCGGCAGGTCCACCAGCACGATGTCGTGCAGGCGGTCCAGCACCGCATCGGGCACGGTCTCGCTGACCCGCACCCCGGTGATGCGCATCACCACATCGTTGAGGCTTTCCAGGTGCTGGATGTTGAGGGTGGTCCAGACATCGATACCGGCGTCCAGCAGCTCCACCACATCCTGCCAGCGCCGCTCGTGGCGGCTGCCCGGCACGTTGCGGTGGGCCAGCTCATCCACCAGCACCAGTGCCGGGCGGCGCGCCAGCACCGCATCCAGGTCCATTTCCTGCAGCGCATGCTGCTGGTACTCGCGCTGCAGCAGCGGCACCTGCGGCAGGCCGTCCAGCAGCGCCGACGTCTCGGCGCGGCCGTGCGTTTCCACCAGCCCCACCACCACGTCCACGCCCCGCCGCAGCTGCTCCTGCGCGCGGCCGAGCATGCTGTAGGTCTTGCCCACGCCGGGGGCGGCGCCCAGGAACACGGTGAGCTTGCCGCCGGCCTCGCGCTGCAGGCTTTCCACCAGTGCGTCGGCCTGTCGGGTGCGGGAGTCGGTCATGGGGAGGGATTGTGCACCGGTCGGCTGTCATCCAGTGCCATGTTCAACGTCATCACGTTCACCCGGGGCTGGCCGAACACGCCCCACTGTGGGCCCTGCGTATGCGCCTGCACCAGCGCCTGCACCTGTTCCACGCTGAGGCCGCGATTGCCCGCCACGCGCTTCACCTGCACCGCAGCGGCGGCCGGCGACAGCTCCGGGTCCATGCCCGCGCCGGACTGGGTGACCAGGTCCCCCGGTACATCGGCCACGGCAATGCCTTCGCGCACCGCCACCGCATGGGTGGCCTCGCTTACGCGTTCCTGCAGGGCCGGGTTGCTGCGCGCCAGGTTGCTGCCGGCCGCGGCCATCGGGTCGTAGCTGGCCGCCGAGGGGCGCGCTTGGAAGTAGCCATCGCCCACGAACGGCTGCGCCACCAGCTGCGAGCCGCGCACCTGGCCGTGCTGCACCAGCAGGCTGCCCTGGGCCTGGGCCGGAAAGAGCGCGCCGCTGATTCCGGTGGCGGCCACCGCATAGGCCAGGCCCAGTACCAGCAGGCTGGCCACGCCCAGCCCGATCGCCGGGCGCAGCGCGCCCTGCTGTTGCAGGGAAACAGAGAGGGCGGCACGCGCACGCGCCGGACTGGACAACGAAGCAGCAGCAGAGCGGTTCATGCGCCAAATACCGAGAAGAGGAGGAGGTCGATCAGCTTGATGGCGGCGAACGGCAGCAGCACGCCGCCCAGCCCGTACACCAGCATGTTCCGGCGCAGCAGCGCGGTGGCCGTGGCCGGGCGGAAGCGCACGCCGCGCAGCGCCAGTGGAATCAGCGCCGGAATCACCAGCGCATTGAAGATCAGCGCCGCCAGCACCGCGTTGCGCGGGCTGGACAGGTGCATCACGTTCAACGTGGCCATGGCCGGCAGGGTGGCGGCAAACAGCGCCGGCAGGATCGCGAAGTACTTGGAGACGTCGTTGGCCAGCGAGAACGTGGTCAGCGCGCCGCGCGTGATCAGCTGCTGCTTGCCCACCTCCACCACCGCCAGCAGCTTGGTCGGGTCCGAATCCAGGTCCACCATGTTGCCGGCTTCCTTGGCCGCCTGCGTGCCCGAGTTCATCGCCAGGCCGATGTCGGCCTGGGCCAGCGCGGGTGCATCGTTGGTGCCATCGCCCACCATCGCCACCAGCCGCCCACCGGCCTGTTCGGCGCGGATGCGGGCCAGCTTGTCTTCCGGGCGCGCTTCGGCGATGTAGTCATCCACGCCGGCCTCGGCCGCAATCGCCGCGGCGGTGAGTGGGTTGTCACCGGTGATCATCACCGTGCGGATGCCCATCGCGCGCAACTGCGCGAACTTCTCGCGCATGCCGTGCTTGACCACGTCACTCAGCTCGATCACGCCCAGCACGTGGCGGCCTTCGCACACCACCAGCGGAGTGGCGCCGTTGCGCGCCACCTGTTCCACCCGCCCGGCCAGCTCGGCCGGCACGGTGCCGCCCAGCTCGCGCACATAGGCCGTGATCGCATCGGCCGCGCCCTTGCGGATGCGCCGGCCGCCGTCCAGGTCCACGCCGGACATGCGGGTCTGCGCGCTGAAGGCCAAGTACTCCGCTTTGTCGGGCTCGCTGGTGGTGCAGCCTTGTTCGCGGGCCAGCCGCACCACCGACTTGCCTTCCGGGGTCGGGTCGGCCAGCGACGACAGCAGCGCCGCTTCGCGCAGCTGCGAGGCTTCAATGCCCGCCAATGCATGGAAGTGGGTCGCCTGGCGGTCGCCGTGGGTGATGGTGCCGGTCTTGTCCAGCAGCAGCACGTCCACGTCGCCGGCCACTTCCACCGCCTTGCCCGATTTGGCCAGGATGTTGGCGGCCAGCGCACGGTTCATGCCGGCAATGCCGATGGCCGGCAGCAACCCGCCGATGGTGGTTGGAATCAGGCACACCAGCAGCGCGATCAGCAGCAGCGGGTCCACCTTCACGCCAACGAAGGCACCAATGGCCGGCAGCGTCGCCACCACCACCAGGAAGGTCAGCGTCATCGCCGCCAGCAGCAGGGTCAGCGCCACTTCGTTCGGGGTCTTCTGCCGGTTGGCGCCTTCCACCAGCGCGATCATCCGGTCCAGGAAGCTGTGGCCCGGCTCGGCGGTGATCTTCACGATGATCTGGTCCGACAGCACCTTGGTGCCGCCGATCACGCCGCTGCGGTCGGTACCGGCCTCACGCAGCACCGGTGCCGATTCACCGGTCACCGCCGCTTCGTTGATGGTCGCCAGGCCCTGCACGATCTCGCCATCGGCCGGCACCAGTTCGCCGGCACTGACGATCACATGGTCGCCCGGGCGCAGCTCGGCCGCAGGCACCTGGGTTTCGCTGGCCCCGGCATGGGCGGCGGCCAGCCGGCGCGCGCTCAGGTCCTGGCGGGCACGCCGCAGCGAGGCGGCCTGGCCACGGCCGCGCGCTTCGGCCACCGCTTCGGCGAAGTTGCCGAACAGCACGGTCAACAACAGGATCGCGGTCACCGTCAGGCCGAAGCCCAGCGGTGCGTTGCCGGTGAGCGTGACCAGCAGGCTCACCAGCGTGCCTACCATCACCACCGCCATCACCGGGCTGTGCACCAGGTGGCGCGGCGACAGTTTGATCACCGCATCGCGCAATGCCCGGCGCAGGCCCGCTGCATCGAGCAGGCGCGGGCGGCGGGAAGGAGCTGCATTCAAGGGATAGGTACTCATGGTTTCACGTCTCAGCGCAGCGTCAGCGACAGGTGGTCGGCAACCGGGCCCAGCACCAGCGCCGGCATGAACTGCAATACGGTCAGGATGACGATCAGCGCGATCAGGGTCAGCGCGAAGGTCGGGGTTTCAATCTGCAGCGTGCCGGCCGATTCCGGCGCACGCCGCTTGGCGGCCAGCTGCGCGCAGACGATCAGCGGAATCACCAGCACCGGGTAGCGGCCCAGCAGCAGCACCAGGGTGCAGCTCAGGTTCCACCACGGGGTGGCATCGCCCAGCCCTTCAAAGCCCGAGCCGTTGTTGGCGAAGGCCGATACGTACTCGTAGAACACCTGGCTCACCCCATGGAACGCGGGGTTGGAGGTGCCGGTGATCGACGGAATGGCCAGCGTGATCGCGGTGAACGCCAGGATGGTGATCGGCTGCAGCAACACCAGCAGCGCCAGCAGCTTCACCTGCGGGGTTTCCAGCTTGCGGCCCAGCAGCTCGGGGGTACGCCCGGTCATCAGCCCGGCCAGGAACACGCCCAGCAGCAGGTACACGATGAACTGCTGCAGGCCGCAACCGATGCCGCCCCAGATCGCGTTGATCAACATGTTGACCATCGGCACCGCACCGGCCAGCGGGCTCAGCGAATCATGCATGCCGTTGACCGAGCCGTTGGAGACCTGGGTGGTGATCGCCGCCCACAGCCCGGTGCCGTCCGCGCCGAAGCGCACTTCCTTGCCTTCCATCAGCAGCGGGCTGGCCGCCGTGGCCGAATGGCCTTCGAGCCACACCGTGGCCGCGATCGACACGCTCGACATCGCCAGCATGCAGCCAAACACCAGCGCAGCCAGCCGCTTGCGCCCGGTAAAAGCGCCCAGCATGAACACCACCGCGATCGGGATCAGCAGGATGCCGATCAGCTCCAGCGCGTTCGACACCGGGGTCGGGTTCTCCAGCGGCATGCTGCTGTTGGGGCCGTACCAGCCACCGCCATTGGTGCCCAGCTGCTTGGCCGCCACCATCGCCGCGACCGGGCCCAGCGGTAGTTTCTGGGTTTCCATGCCCGCGGCCGCATCGATCGGCGTGGCGGTCGGGCCGCCGGCCAGCGTCGAAGGCACGCCCTGGCTGGTCAGCAGCACCGCCCACAGCAGGCACAGTGGCAGCATGAAGCGCACGCATGAGCGCACCACGTCGGCGTAGTAGTTGCCCACGTCGATCTGGCGATCGGCCGGCAGGTCACCCGCCACCGCATCCGCGGCCGGGGCGGCGCCGAACAGTGCACGCAGCGTGGCCACCACCAGCGCCAGCCCCATCATCGGGGTGACCACCTGCAGGCCGGTGATTGCGGTCATCTGCGCGAAGTACGACAGCTGCGCCTGGCCGGAATAGTGCTGCTGGTTGGTGTTGGTCAGGAACGACACCATCGTGTGCAGCGCCGTATCCCAGCGCATGTTGGGAATCTGGTCGGGGTTGAACGGCAGCCAGGCCTGGGTCATGAACACCGCCTGCACCAGCACGGCAATGACCAGGTTGCTGAGCAGGAACGCGCCCACGTAGCCGCGCCAGGACATCCCGCGCGCCGGGTTCACCCCCAGTACGCGGTACAGCGGTTTTTCAATCCAGCCAAACAGCGCGTCGCCGCGCATCGGCCCACCGCGCATCACCCGGGCCAGGTACAGCCCAAGCGGAAAGGCCAGCACGATGCTGGCCAGCAGGATCAACAGAATCTCGGTCATGGTCGGCTCCGGTCAGAACTTTTCGGGCGCAAGCACGACGTACAGCAGGTAGGCGGCGGCAACGAGCACCAGCACGCCGCTCACGAAGGAAAGCCAGGCAGGCACGGGGCGTTCTCAGTAGTAGGGAAGGGAGGCCGCCATCGTGTTCCCCACGGGCGTAAAGGCTCCACGCCCGCCCCGTGCCCCACCCGTAAAAAGTGCATAAAAAAAGGCGGATGCCTGCGCATCCGCCTTTTCGCTGTTTTCACCTCACCCGCGCGGGTCGGTGCTCACACCCTTCAACAACCGGTACCGCTGCAGGGTCTCCTCGATCTCCACGTCCAGCGCCTTGCGCTGCTCCACATAGGAGGCCTGCATCCGCTTCTGCGCCACCAGTTCGGCGTGGCGCAGGCGGATGTCCTCGGCCTGCTTGGGCACCACCGGCTGGCCGGCCAGCTCGCGGTCGCCCGCGCTGCCCAGCAGGGTCACCAGTGCGCTGCGCAGGCTGGCCACGTTGTAGTTGGCGGTCTGCACGTTGTTGTCCAGGATCCCGGTGCGCTCCACGAACACCCGGCGCAGGTCGGCCTCGTCCTGGTAGGTGGACAGCATCGCCTGCTCGGTGCGCTTGCGGGTGTCCTCGGCGGCCTGGTCCAGCTGGCGCTGCGCGGCGGCCACGGCGGCATCGGCGCGCTCTTCCTCGGTCAGGGTGCGTTCCACGCCGCCCTTGCGCAGGCCGCTGTTGACGCTGAACTCCTCACGCGCGTTGTTCACCGCGTCCTGGGGCAGGGCATCGCTGCAGATCCGCTCCGTGCCCTCGTTCCAGCAGAACAGCTTCTTCGGTTTGGCCGGCGTGCTGCTGCGCTTGCTCTGGGCCTGGGCCGGGAGCATGGGCGCGGCCAGCAACAGGCCGATGATGGTGAACGTGGCAATCCTGGACATGGGAGCCCCCTGCTCTCAACGCGTAGGACGGCTGCCGTAACGGGACCGATAGTCCTCCAGCGGCTGCCGGTACCCGACAAGTTCCGGATTTCCGGAGGCAAAATCAAGCAGGTCGGCCAGCGTGGCCACGGCCACCACCGGAATGCCGGCCTCTTCGGCCACGGCCTGGGCGGCCGAACGGTGGTCTTCTTCCGAGGCGATTTCCTGGCGGTCCAGCGCCACCACGATGCCAGCCGGGGTACCGCCGGCCTGCTTGATGATGCCCAGCGCCTCGCGGATGGCGGTGCCGGCGGTGATCACATCGTCCACGATCAGCACGCGCTTGCCATTCATGTCCGCGCCGATCAGGTTGCCGCCTTCACCATGGGTCTTGGCTTCCTTGCGGTTGAAGCTCAACGGCAGGTCGCGGCCGCGCTGGGCGAACTCGCAGGCGGTGGCGGTGGCCAGCGGAATGCCCTTGTAGGCCGGGCCGAACACCACGTCGAACTTCAGCCCGGTGGCTTCCACCGCATCGGCGTAGCAGGCGGCCAGCTGGACCATGCTGGCGCCCGAATCGAAGCGGCCGGCATTGAAGAAATAGGGGCTCAGGCGGCCCGACTTGAGGGTGAACTGGCCAAAACGCAGGGCATCGGCGGTCAGGGCCAGCTGCAGGAAACGGTGACGGTGGTCGCTCATCTAACGCTCTATACAATTCTCTTGGAGCGCAGATCCTAAAGCATGACCGGCAATTCAGGCTCGCGACCGGCCGCCGCAGGCCCCTGCAATGGCCGGATCCGGCCAGCCGATGGGGCGGGCAACCCGGTATGCTTTGGCCGTTACGTACCAGACCCGGGTCAGCATGCGCATCATCAGTTTCAACGCCAATGGCATCCGTTCCGCCGCCACCAAGGGTTTCCTCGAGTGGTTCCGTGCCCAGGATGCCGACGTGCTCTGCATCCAGGAGACCAAGGCCCAGGAAGACCAGCTGACCGATCCCATGTTCCGCCCGGACGGCCACCACTGCTTCTACCGTGACGCGATCACCAAGAAGGGCTACAGCGGCGTGGCCATCTACAGCAAGCGCGAGCCCGACCAGGTCATCACCTCGCTGGGCTGGGCCCCGTTCGACGACGAAGGCCGCTACATCGAAGCCCGCTACGGCAACCTCAGCGTGGTCTCCTTCTATATCCCGTCCGGCAGCTCGGGCGACCTGCGCCAGGGCTTCAAGTACGAAGTGATGGAGTGGCTGCGCCCGATCCTGGCCCAGTGGCTGGCCAGCGGCCGCGACTACGTGCTGTGCGGGGACTGGAACATCGTCCGCTCCGCGCTGGACATCAAGAACTGGAAATCCAACCAGAAGAACTCCGGCTGCCTGCCGCCCGAGCGCGACTGGCTCAACGGCCAGTGCGTGGATGCCGGCCAGGCGCTGGACGTGGCCGGCGGCCAGGGCTGGACCGACGCCTACCGCCTGCTGCACCCCACCGGCGAGGATTACACCTGGTGGAGCAACCGCGGCGCGGCCCGTGCCAACAACGTCGGCTGGCGCATCGATTACCAGTTCGTCAGCCCCGGCCTGCGCGAGCGCCTGCGCGGCTGCTCGATCTACCGCGATGAGCGCTTCTCCGACCATGCTCCGTTCACGGTGGACTACGCCCCATGAGTGAAGCGGCAGCGCCGGTGAGCTACAAGGGCTGGGCCGGGATCAAGCGTGCGTTCGGCACGCCGTCGGCGCTTACCATGGCCTTCCTGGGCTTTGGCAGCGGCCTGCCGTTCCTGCTGATCGCCTCGCAGACGCTGTCCACGCGCCTGCGCGACGTCGGGCTGGACCTGCACAGCATCGGCCTGATCAGCCTGGCCAGCTTCTTCTACCTGCTCAAGTTCCTCTGGGCGCCGCTGATCGACCGCTATGCCTTCCCGCTGATCGGCGTCCTCGGCCGCCGTCGTTCCTGGCTGCTGGTGTCCCAGTTGGGCGTTACCGGCGGCCTGTTCGCGCTGGCCTTCGTGCGACCCGAGCTGGGCGTCACCCCCCTGGTGCTGTGGGTGCTGGTGGCGTCCTTCGCCGGCGCCACCCAGGATTCGGTGGTGGATGCCTACCGGATCGAGATCGCGCCGGAAAGCGCCCAGGCCGCGCTGGCCGCCACCTACACGCTCGGTTACCGCATCGGCCTGATCCTGGCCGGCGCCGGTGCGCTGTACCTGGCCCAGTTCGAAGGGTGGATCGTGGCCTACCTGGCCATGGCATCGCTGATGCTGCTGCCGATCATCACCACCCTGGTGTGCCGCGAACCGGCCCAGCCGGAAGTGCGGATCCAGCGCCGGATCGATTTCTTCGGCGCGTTCTGGCAGCCGATTGCCAGCTTCTTCAGCACCAATGGCGTGGTCCTGGCGGTGGTACTGCTGGCGTTCGTGGGGCTGTTCAAGTTCCCCGACCAGGTGATCGGCGTGATGGCCGGTCCGTTCTACCTGGATTCGGGCTTCACCAAGGCCGACATCGCCACCGTGTCCAAGCTGTTCGGGGTGTGGATGGGCATCGGTGGCGCCTTCCTCGGCGGCATCGCCGTGGCGGCGTTCGGCTTCCGCCGCATGCTGCTGGTGGCCGCGCTCGGCGTGGCGCTGTCCAACCTGGCGTTCCTGCTGATGGCGCAGAATCCCGGCCAGCTCTGGGCGTTCTATGCAGCGCTGTGTGCCGACAACCTGTTCCAAGGCTTTGCCGGCACCGTGCTGGTGGCATTCATGTCCTCGCTGACCGACCGCAACTTCACCGCCACCCAGTACGCCCTGCTGGTATCGCTGGCCAACCTGCCCGGGAAATTCGTCGGTGGCGCCTCGGGGTACATCGTCGAGGCCACCTCCTACAGCACCTTCTTCATCCTGAGCTCGGCCACGGTCATCCCGACCCTGCTGCTCCTGGTCTGGCTGTGGCCCCGCATCCGCGACCGCAGCGCTGCCTGACCGAACAGGCGCGCGGTTGCCGCGCGGCGTACAGTGGGCCATCATCGAACCCGTTGTGCCGTGGGGGCGGTGCGTTGCCAACAGGGGAGACACATGGCTGATCTGGTGCTGCGCGATCTCGATCCGCTGCTGAACGAGCGCATCCGCCGGGTGGCCGTCGCCCGCGGCTGGACCCGCGAACACACCTGTGTGGTCCTGCTCGAGCAGGGCCTGTTCGCCAGCGAACTGGAAGTCCGCAGCGGCTTCCACGACCCGGAAGTGAACGCCCTGGCCGAAGCCATCGCCGCCCTCCAGGCCCTCCCGGACGTCAAATCCTTCTAGGTCACGCCAGGTGGATCGCCCCTAATATCCGCGGCCCTTTCGCCCCGGTCACACTCGGCAGATTCCCCGGCAACCCGTCCAGCGTCCGCTGCGCCAGCCACGCAAACCCCATCGCCTCCAGATAGTCCGGGTCAAGCCCGTGCACCGCACTGGATTCGATCACCACCCCGGGCAAGCGCGCGCTGAGCCGCCGCAGCAACTGCGCATTGCGCACCCCGCCGCCACACACCAGCACCCGCTTGGCCGCCGGCAGATGGGCCAGCAGCGCATCGGCCACCGTCACCGCCGTCAGCTCCAGCAGCGTCGCCTGCACATCGGCTGCCGCGCGCTGGTGGTCGCCCAGCGCCGCCTCGGCCCACTCCAGGTGGAACTGCTCGCGCCCGGTGCTCTTCGGCGGCGGCAGCGCGAACCACGGTTCGGCCCGCCAGCGCTCCAGCAGCTCCTCATCCACCTGCCCGCTGGCCGCAAACGCGCCATCGGCATCGAAGGGCGTGCCGGTATGCCGCTCGCACCACGCATCCATCAGCGCATTGGCCGGTCCGGTATCGAAGCCGCGCGGGGTACCCCCGCGCGGAATCAGGGTCAGGTTGGCGATCCCGCCCAGGTTCAATACCGCCCGGTCCTCATCGGCCGTGCCCAGCATTGCCAGGTGGAAGGCCGGCATCAGCGGCGCCCCGTGCCCACCGGCGGCCACGTCGCGGCGGCGGAAGTCGGCCACCGTGGTGATGCCGGTCAGCTCGGCAATGCGGTTGGCATCGCCCAATTGGCAGGTGAACGCCGGATCGGCCAGCGGCCGGTGCCGCACCGTCTGCCCGTGCGAACCGATCGCCCGCACCTGTGCCGGGCTCACCCCGGCCTGTTGCAGCAAGCGGTTGGCGGCGGCCGCGAAGGTAATGCCGATCTGCGCATCGATCCGGCCCAGCGTATCCAGTGAGCCCAGCTCGCCGCCTTCGCCCAGCGCCACCAGCTCGGCGCGGATGGCTGGGTCCCACGGGTGGGTGAGCCCTTCGACAAAGCGGCATCCGCCCTCGGCGGGAAACTGCACCAGCGCGGCATCGATGCCATCGGCGCTGGTGCCGGACATCAGGCCCAGGTAGAGCGGGGTATGCGGATCAGCTGAAGTCATGGCCAGGCGGTTCAACAGGGTGCGTGCAGCTTCAGCGCAACCTGTTGCCGCCGTCAATGCATGCGATCAGCCGCGGCTGCCCTTGGCCGGCTTGGCCGCGCTGGCCGTGGTGGTGGCAGCCTGGTCGGCCTTCGGCGCCGGGCTGGCGTCCGCGTAGATCAGCTTCTCCATGCCCTGGATGCGGGCCAGCGCCGGCGCGGTCTGCGCGCGGAAGGCGACCAGCTCGCTGCCCTGCAGCGGCTCCGGCGGCGGCATCGTCACCGACAGCGGGTTGCGGTGCACGCCGTTGACGCGGAATTCGTAGTGCAGGTGCGGGCCGGTGGCCAACCCGGTCGAGCCCACGTAGCCGATCACCGTGCCCTGCGCCACGCGCTGGCCGGTCTTGATCTTGCCGAAGCGCGACATGTGCCCGTACAGGGTGGTGTGGCCACGGCCGTGGTCCAGGATCACCACGTTGCCGTAGCCGCGCTGCACGCCGGCGAACTGCACGCGGGCATCGCCGGCGGCCATGATCGGGGTGCCGGTGCGCGCGGCGTAGTCCACGCCCTTGTGCATGCGCATCTTGCCCAGCACCGGGTGCTTGCGCGCGCCGAAGGTGGAGCTCAGGCGGGCGAAGGGAATCGGCATGCGGATGAAGCTCTTCTTCAGCGGGCGGCCGCTCACGTCGAAGTACTCGGACTTGCCGTTGCGGTCGAAGCGGAAGCCGCTGTAGGTCTTGCCGCCGGAGGTGAAGGTCGCCGCCAGGATCTTGCTGGTGTCCACCTTCTCGCCTTCGCGCCAGGTTTCATCCATCACCACGCTGAAGCGGTCGCCCGGCTGCAGGTCCTTGGAGAAGTCGATGTCGTACTTGAAGATCTCGTCGGTCATCGTCGCGATGGCCGACGGCGACAGCCCGGCCTTGCGCGCCGCCGCGTACAGCGAACTGGTGATCTCGCCGCTGGTCACCACCCGGCGGGTGGAGCTCTCACGCTTGCTGACCTTCTCGGTGATCTGCTCGCCCTTCAGCGACAGCTCCACCCGGTTGTCGGCATCGCGATCGAAGCGGATCGTGCGCAGCTCCCCGCTCAGCGGCAGGTCGAAGGCGATCTCCGCGCCGGGGCGCAGCTTGGTCAGCGCCTCGCGCGCACCGGGGTGCTCCAGCACCTGGTGCATCACCGTGGGCGAAATGCCGGCCTCGTCGAACAGGTTGCTCAGGGTCTGGCCACGCTGCACGCGCAGTACCTGCCAGCTGTCGCCCGGCACCTGCTGCAGGCGCTCCTGGGAGAGCGGCGGCAAGGGCAGGGCCAGCGTGGAATGGCTGACCGAGTAGGGCGACTCGATGGTGTGCGAGAAGCCGGGGACAATGGTGGCTACCAGCGCGCCGATGGTGGCGAACAGGCTGGCGTGCATCCAGTGGCGGCGGGTCCAGCGCTCGTTGAAGGCAGCGGGAAGATGCTGTCGAAGCTTCCGATGCAGGGCGGTGTCGTGGAGAACGTGAAGGCGTTCCTTGAAGCGCTGCTTGCGCGCGCGGCCTTGATCGGTATTCAGCATCGTCGGTGTGTTCCTGGCTGACCCGGGAGCGCGGGCCCAAACGTCGGTAACATAGACAGGTATAAATATCGCGTCAAACCCTTGTGCCTATTGGCTTTTGTGAAGCGCTTGCGGTTAACTTGTACTTAACGTCATTCATGTAAATAAGGCATCGCCGGGAGTTGCACGTGTCCTCGATTGAACAAGCCCTTGCCCAGATCGGCCGTGGCGCCGATGAAATCCTCAAGATCGAGGAGCTGCGCCAGCGGCTGGAAAGCGGCCGCCCGCTGCGGGTCAAGGCCGGTTTCGACCCCACCGCCCCGGACCTGCACCTGGGCCATACCGTCCTGTTGAACAAGCTGCGCCAGTTCCAGGACCTCGGCCACCAGGTCATCTTCCTGATCGGCGACTTCACCGGTATGATCGGCGACCCCTCCGGCAAGAACGTCACCCGCAAGCCGCTCAGCAAGGACGACGTGCTGGCCAATGCGCGCACCTATGAAGAGCAGGTGTTCAAGGTGCTGGACCGCGAAAAGACCGAAGTGCGCTTCAATTCGGAGTGGTTCGGCAAGATGGGCGCGGCCGACATGATCCGCCTGGCCGGCCAGCACACCGTGGCGCGCATGCTCGAGCGCGATGACTTCGCCAAGCGCTATGCCGCCCAGCAGTCCATCGCCCTGCACGAGTTCCTGTACCCGCTGGTGCAGGGCTACGACTCGGTCGCCCTGGAAGCGGACGTCGAACTGGGCGGTACCGACCAGAAGTTCAACCTGCTCATGGGCCGTGGCCTGCAGGAGCATTACGGGCAGAAGCCGCAGATCGTGCTGACCATGCCGCTGCTGGAAGGCCTGGACGGCGTGGCCAAGATGTCCAAGTCGCTCAACAACTACATCGGCATCAGCGAGCCGGCGATCGACATGGTCACCAAGACCATGAAGATCGGCGATGACCTGATGTGGCGCTGGATCGAGCTGCTCTCCTTCGAGATCAGCCAGGCCGAAGCGGTCAGCCTGCGCGAGCAGGTCGCCTCGGGCGGCTTGAATCCGCGTGAGGTGAAGCTGCGCCTGGCGCGCGAGCTGACTACCCGCTTCCACGATGCCGACGCGGCCGAACTGGCCATTGCCGGCTGGAACGCCGCCGTGACCGGGCAGGGCGATGTGACCCTGCTGCCGCTGCAGGAAGTGGCTATTCCTGCTGATGGCCTGCGCATTGGTGCATTGCTTACTGCTGCGGGCCTGACCCCGAGCAACTCGGAGGCCTCGCGCAAGCTCAAGGAGCGTGCGGTGAAGGTGGACGGCGAGGTGGTGGACGATGCCCAGCAGCTGTTCGTGCCCGGTTTCGAGGGCCTGCTGCAGGTCGGCAAGCGCAACTTCGCACGCGTGCTGTTGGTCGCCGCCTAAGCGCCACAAGGGTTTCGCGCCTTCGGGCGCGGAGCCAGCATGAATGAATGCACAAAACCGTGAAAAAAAGTCATGCACCCCCTTCACAAACGAGGCGGTTGGGGACATACTTTCCCTCCCCCGACGCAGGGGCCACCGCAAGGCGGCAACCGCGAAGGAACAGGACTTCAACTTCTTCGAAAGAAGGTGTTGACGGAAACGAAAAGCCTGACATAATAGGCGGCTCGCTTCGACGAAAAGACCTCCGGGTCGCACGACGAAGCAGCATCGGCAACAACGTCCACTTCGGTGAGACGGCCCTCGAAAAAGGGTGTTGACGAAGCGGAAAAGCCGGCTATAATGGGCGGCTCGCAACGACGGAAACGTCGGGGCACACGGAGGAAGGCGCTGAGGCCGACTCCCAAGTTCTTTGACAGTATGCGCAGGTATCTTGTGAAGGCGCCTGCAGGAAGGATGATTGTCCATCTTGCAGACGTTTGATCAAGCAACATATCAATTGTTTTAAAGCAAGCGAAACGTTGCCAGCGGTCAAGCATCTGCAGCTTTAAATTTTTAGTCCTCGGACTATGCGTTTTTAAGTGAAGAGTTTGATCCTGGCTCAGAGTGAACGCTGGC
>NZ_JASCOP010000019.1:0-2500 GCF_029959395.1 Stenotrophomonas sp. PS02300 | reverse complement strand
ACCCCGGAGAGGGGAGTGAAATAGATCCTGAAACCGTGTGCGTACAAGCAGTAGGAGCTCGAAAGAGTGACTGCGTACCTTTTGTATAATGGGTCAGCGACTTACTGTTCGTGGCAAGCTTAACCGTATAGGGGAGGCGAAGGGAAACCGAGTCTGATAAGGGCGCATAGTCGCGGGCAGTAGACCCGAAACCGGGTGATCTAGTCATGGCCAGGGTGAAGGTGCCGTAACAGGTACTGGAGGCCCGAACCCACGTCTGTTGCAAAAGACGGGGATGAGCTGTGATTAGGAGTGAAAAGCTAATCGAACCCGGAGATAGCTGGTTCTCCTCGAAAGCTATTTAGGTAGCGCCTCATATGTATCCTCTCGGGGGTAGAGCACTGTTATGGCTAGGGGGTCATCGCGACTTACCAAACCATTGCAAACTCCGAATACCGAGACGGACTGTATGGGAGACACACGGCGGGTGCTAACGTCCGTCGTGAAAAGGGAAACAACCCAGACCCACAGCTAAGGTCCCAAATTCACTGCTAAGTGGAAAACCATGTGGAAAGGCACAGACAGCCAGGAGGTTGGCTTAGAAGCAGCCACCCTTTAAAGAAAGCGTAATAGCTCACTGGTCGAGTCGGTCTGCGGGGAAGATTTAACGGGGCTAAGCAGTGAACCGAAGCTTGGGGTGTGCATATTTATATGTACGCGGTAGAGGAGCGTTCCGTAAGCCGTTGAAGGTGGATTGAGAAGTCTGCTGGAGGTATCGGAAGTGCGAATGCTGACATGAGTAACGATAATGCGGGTGAAAAACCCGCACGCCGAAAGCCCAAGGTTTCCTTGCGCAACGTTAATCGGCGCAGGGTGAGTCGGCCCCTAAGGCGAGGACGAAAGTCGTAGTCGATGGGAAGCAGGTTAATATTCCTGCACCTCGCGTAAGTGCGATGGAGGGACGGAGAAGGTTAGGTGTACCCGGCGTTGGTTGTCCGGGGGAAAGGCGGTAGGTTTGGATCTTTGGCAAATCCGGGATCCTTTAAGACCGAGCACCGAGACGAGTCTTTAAGACAAAGTCACTGATACCACGCTTCCAGGAAAAGCTCCTAAGCTTCAGCTTACGCAGACCGTACCGTAAACCGACACAGGTGGGTAGGATGAGAATTCTCAGGCGCTTGAGAGAACTCGGGTGAAGGAACTAGGCAACATGGCACCGTAACTTCGGGAGAAGGTGCGCCCTTTTTGGTGGCTCATGCGAGCTATAGCTGAAGAGGGCCGCAGAAACCAGGCCGCTGCGACTGTTTATCAAAAACACAGCACTCTGCAAACACGAAAGTGGACGTATAGGGTGTGACGCCTGCCCGGTGCTGGAAGGTTAATTGATGGGGTCAGCCGCAAGGCGAAGCTCTTGATCGAAGCCCCAGTAAACGGCGGCCGTAACTATAACGGTCCTAAGGTAGCGAAATTCCTTGTCGGGTAAGTTCCGACCTGCACGAATGGCGTAACGACAGCGGCGCTGTCTCCACCCGAGACTCAGTGAAATTGAAATCGCTGTGAAGATGCAGCGTTCCCGTGGCAAGACGGAAAGACCCCGTGAACCTTTACTATAGCTTTACACTGAACGTTGAGTTCGTCTGTGTAGGATAGGTGGGAGGCTATGAAACCATGGCGCTAGCTGTGGTGGAGCCATCCTTGAAATACCACCCTGTCGTGCTTGACGTTCTAACCTGGGCCCATTATCTGGGTCGGGGACCGTGTATGGTGGGTAGTTTGACTGGGGCGGTCTCCTCCTAAAGAGTAACGGAGGAGCTCGAAGGTACGCTCAGCGCGGTCGGACATCGCGCACTGTGTGCAAAGGCATAAGCGTGCTTGACTGCAAGATCGACGGATCAAGCAGGTAGGAAACTAGGACTTAGTGATCCGGTGGTTCTGTATGGAAGGGCCATCGCTCAACGGATAAAAGGTACTCCGGGGATAACAGGCTGATACCGCCCAAGAGTTCATATCGACGGCGGTGTTTGGCACCTCGATGTCGGCTCATCACATCCTGGGGCTGTAGTCGGTCCCAAGGGTATGGCTGTTCGCCATTTAAAGTGGTACGCGAGCTGGGTTCAGAACGTCGTGAGACAGTTCGGTCCCTATCTGCCATGGGCGTTGGAGATTTGAGAGGGGCTGCTCCTAGTACGAGAGGACCGGAGTGGACGAACCTCTGGTGTTCCGGTTGTCACGCCAGTGGCATTGCCGGGTAGCTATGTTCGGAAGCGATAACCGCTGAAAGCATCTAAGCGGGAAGCGCGCCTCAAGATGAGATCTCCCGGGGCACAAGCCCCCTGAAGGAACCATATAGACTATGTGGTTGATAGGTCAGGTGTGTAAGTACAGCAATGTATTGAGCTAACTGATACTAATGATCCGTGTGGCTTGACCATATAACCTCAAGTTGCCTTGGCCGACATGACATGTCGATAGATACCAAGTGCACGCTACGTCACAAGAACTATGAGAGGCAGGCGCAGTA
>NZ_JASCOP010000199.1:0-4745 GCF_029959395.1 Stenotrophomonas sp. PS02300 | reverse complement strand
CCGCGCGCCGCGGGCCCCAAGCATCCGAAACCGGAAAAACATCGCCCCCGTATTCCGTCCAACGTTTACAGGATCCGAAGCCCACGATCGATTGACCCCAATCCCAATGGGCCCGTAAAAATTCGTAGCCCCGGCCGTTGGCCGGAAACCGCGCGCAGCGCGGCCCAAGCATCCGAAGCCGGAAAAACACCGCCCCCGTACTCCGTCCAACGTTTACACGATCCGAAGCCGCCCCATCACCCCAACAACGTTTCCAGCACCGCCATGCGCACGGCCACGCCGTTGGCGACCTGGCGCAGCACCCACGACTGCGGGCCGTCGGCCACTTCGTCGGTGACTTCCACGCCACGGTTGATCGGGCCCGGGTGCAGCACGGCGGCATCCTGGCCGGCGCGCTTCAGGCGCGCGGCGTTCAATCCGTATTCCGCGTGATACTGCTCGATCGAGGGCACCAGGCCTTCTTCCATGCGCTCGCGCTGCAGGCGCAGCATCATCAGCGCATCGGCGCCTTCCAGCATCTGGTCGAAATCCTGGCCGACGATGCAGCCCTTCAGCGTGTCATCGTCCGGCAGCAGCGACTGTGGGCCGCACACGCGGATCTCGCCCACGCCCAGCGTGCGCAGGGCATGCAGGTCGGTGCGGGCCACGCGCGAGTGCTTCACGTCGCCGACGATCACCACCTTCATCTTCGAGAAATCACCGCCCTTGGCCTGGCGCAGGGTCAGCATGTCCAGCAGGCCCTGGGTCGGGTGTGCGCTGCGGCCGTCGCCGGCGTTGATCAGTGCGGTGCCCTCGCCCGCCGCGGCGGCCAGCTCGGCCACGGCACCGTCGTCCGGATGGCGCACCACGAAGCCACGCACGCCCATCGCCTCCAGGTTCTTCAACGTGTCGCAGGCGGTTTCACCCTTGCGCGTGGACGAGGTGGAGGCGTCGAAGTTCAGAACGTCCGCCCCTAGCCGCTGCGCGGCCAGCTGGAACGAACTGCGGGTGCGGGTGGAGGGTTCGAAGAACAGCGTGCACACCGCCGAACCGCCCAGCACGTGGCGCTTATTGCCGACCCGGCCGACCGCCGCATCGCGGATCTGGCCGGCGCGGTCGAGCAGCTGCAGCAGGGTTTCGCGGGGCAGACCTTCCAGGGTCAGCAGGTGGCGCAGGCGTCCGTCGGAATCGAGTTGCGAGGCGGTCATGGGCAGGGTCTGGGGGTCAGGAAACGGGGGTGGCGTCGTCTGGCGAGGACAGCCAGCGTTCGATGATCACCGCGGCGGCCACCGCATCCAGCGTGGCCGCATCGCGGCGCCGCTTGCGGCCTTCGGCGCGCTCTACGGCGAACCGGCGGGCCGCTTCGACCGAGCTGGAACGCTCGTCGATCAGCACCACCGGCAGCTTGAAACGTTCCCGCAGCTGGCGGGCAAAGCCCTGCGCGCGCTTGCGGTTGGGCTGGTCCTGGCCATCCAGGGTGAGCGGGTCGCCCACCACCAGGCCATCGGGCCGCCATTCCTTGATCAGGCGTTCGACCGCGGTCCAGTCCGGGCCGTTGCCGTGCACGTCCACCACCGCAATGGCGCGGGCATGGGTACCGAAGGAACTGCCGATCGCCACGCCGATGCGGCGCGAGCCGACATCGAAGCCGAGCACGGTGCCGTCGCGGCGGATGGTGGCCGGCTCAGACATTGCCGCTGTAGTCCGTCAACCGGAACAGGTCCACCCCGATCCGCGCGGCGGCGCCCTGCCAGCGCTGTTCCAGCGGCGTGGCGAACAGGAGTTCGGCATCTGCCGGCACGGTCAGCCAGCTGTTGTCGGCGATCTCGCCTTCCAGCTGGCCCTCGGTCCAGCCGGCGCAGCCGAGCGTGACCAGCGCATTGCGCGGGCCTTCGCCCCGGGCCATCGCTTCGAGGATGTCGCGCGAGGTGGTCAGGTACACGCCCTCGCCCACCTGCAGGCTCGATTCCCACGCACGTGCATCGTCATGGATGACGAAGCCGCGCTCGGGATGCACCGGGCCGCCATTGAGCACCACTTGGTCGCGCAGGACGAGGTTGTCTGTCTGGATCTCCATCTGCGCCAGCACATCGCCCAGCGTGTACTCGGACGGCTGGTTGACCAGCACGCCCATGGCACCGTTCTCGTCGTGCTGGCAGATCAGGCTTACGGTGCGCGCGAAGGTCGGATCGGTCAGCGACGGCAGCGCAACCAGCAGGTGATCGGCAAGGGAGGTAGGCAACGTGGACATGGGCCCATTCTACCCGCTGCATCCGCACACGGGCGTGAGCCTCGGCTACGATGCGTGCAGTCATGGACGTGTGTACGCAATGGAGAGCACGATGAACCCGCAGCCCCCCCTGTCCCTTGCCTCGCGCGCCGCCATCGTGCTGATCGCGCTGCTGCAGGGCCTGATGCTGTACGCGGTGCAGGAAGCGGCCGACCACGGCCCGTTCCAGGCGTTCGGCACGCGCCTGTGCTGGTACACCTGGGTACTGAGCGTCCCCACCGCCGTTGCGCTGACCCTGGTGGACCTGCGCGACCGCCGCCTGTGGCTGCACGCGGCACTGGCCTCGGCCGTGGTGCTGGCGATGGCCGGCTGGATCGGCTGGAACCTGAGCGGAACGCCCGACGACCTGCGCCAGGCACCGCTGCTGATGCCGTTTTCCGTGTGCGTGGCCGTCGCGGTGTTCGTCGCGCTGCCGTGGTGGCAGTTCCGGCTGCAGCACGGGCACTGGCGCGCCACCTACGCAGCCCTGTTCGAGCGCGCCTGGCAGAACGGGCTGACCCTTGCGCTGGCACTGGGCTTCACCGGGCTGACCTGGATGCTGCTGTGGCTGTGGGCGGCGCTGTTCGACCTGGTGGACATCCACTTCTTCCGCGACCTGTTCCGCGAAAAAGCCTTCATCGCGCTGGCCACCGGCATGCTGTTCGGGTTCGGCGTGCTGATTGGGCGCACCCAGGACCGGGCCATCCAGGTCATCCGCCAGGTGCTGTTTGCCGTGGCGCGCGGCCTGCTGCCGCTGCTGGCGTTCATCGCGGTGATCTTCGTGGTCTGCCTGCCCTTCACCGGTCTGGAGCCGCTGTGGCGCACGCGCTCGGCGGCCACGGTACTGCTGACCCTGGTGCTGCTGCTGATCGTCTTCAGCAACGCGGTGTACCAGCATGAAAGCGAGCTGCCGCCCTACCCGGCGTGGCTGCGCCGGCTGGTCGAAGCCAGCCTGCTCACGCTGCCGGTGTATGCGGCACTGGCGCTGTACGCCATGGGCCTGCGCATCAGCCAGTACGGCGTCACCCTGGAGCGCTTCTGGGCGCTGCTGGCGGCGCTGCTGGTGTGCGGTTACGCGGTGGGTTATGCGCTGGCCGCAGTGCGCAGGCGCGGGCGCTGGCTGCAGCGGATCGAACCGGTCAACCGCTGGATGTGCTGGGTGGTGCTGGGCGCGGCCGTGCTGGCCAACACGCCGGTACTGGACCCGATCCGGATCAGCCTGGCCAGCCAGGTGGCCCGGCTGCAGGCAACCGCGCCGGCGATCAAGGGCGACGACGCCACCGATCTGCGCTTCGGCTATGGCCGGCGCGGCGCCGAGGTGCTGAAGGAACTGCAGCAGGACCCGCGCTTCCGCGACGATCCGCGTGCAAGCACCCTGATCGCCAATGTCCTGAGCGTGGACGCGCGGCGAGCCCGTTATGGGGACTACAGCGACACCATCAAAGACCTCAAGGTGTTGCAGCAGCAGCTGAAACTGGCCAAGGGCAGCCCGGCGCCGGATCCAGACTGGTGGCAGGCGCTGCTGGACAGGACCGTGAACGTCAGCAGCTGCCTGGAAATGGACGAGGTCTGCGTGGCGCTGCGCCGCGACCTGGATGGCGATGGCGTGGACGAGATGCTGCTGTGCCATGAGCCGTCATGGGGCGGCGCGGTATGCCGCCTGCACGCGCGCGAGGGCAAGGACTGGACGGACGCCGGCAAGATCGAATTCCCGATGCCCTCGGAGTATCAGGGCGACCCGGCGTACGACCCGCTGCTGCGGGGTAACCTGACGATACATCCGGCACGCTGGCCGCAACTGTCGCTCGGCGATGGGCCTAGACTGGGCATCGAACAACCTCCCGTTGAAGACGACACCCCATGAGCGGCTACTGCCTCATCGCACCGGGCCACCCGGTGCACGGTCACTACCATGACCACGAATATGGCTTTCCGCAGCGCGACGAACGCGAGCTGTTCGAGCGCCTGCTGCTGGAAATCAACCAGGCCGGGCTGAGCTGGGAAACCATCCTGAAGAAGCGCGAAGGGTTCCGCGCGGCGTACAGCCAGTTCGATGTGGATGCCGTGGCCGGCTACGGCGAGCGCGACGTGGAGCGCCTGCTCAACGATGCGGGCATCATCCGCAACCGGCTCAAGGTGCATGCGGCCATCCACAACGCCCAGGTGATCCAGCAGCTGCGGGCCAGCCACGGCAGCTTCGCGGCATGGCTGGACGCGCACCACCCGCGCGACAAGGCCGAGTGGGTGAAGCTGTTCAAGAAGACGTTCCGCTTCACCGGCGGCGAAATCACCGGCGAATTCCTGATGAGCCTGGGCTACCTGCCCGGCGCGCATGCGAAGGATTGCCCGGTGTACAAGCGATTGGCGAAGATTCCACCGCCGTGGGCTGCTAAATCCCGTTGATACCCGATACCGCCTGGGCCGGCCAACGGCCGGCGCTACCGGATGGCGGCCGGTGGGTGATTGGTGTCTCTTATAAACAAATGACGCTGCCCCC
>NZ_JASCOP010000198.1:0-4827 GCF_029959395.1 Stenotrophomonas sp. PS02300 | reverse complement strand
GCCCCCGTAGGGACTGTCAAAAACATGGATGTTTTTGCCAAGCCCCCATGGATGGGTTTACGGCGTGTCCCGTAGGGGGCTGCCCGACGGCCGCCCCACTCGCAGAGATGGAAACGCTGCTCTTAGCTCTTAGCTCTCAGCTTTCAGCCGCCACCACCAGCACCGGCATGAATGCCGCCAGCAGTAAGCGCAACCGGATCCAGCAACCGGCGCAGCTCGGCTTCAGACAACCCGCTGTCTTCCTTGGCCACATCCAGCACTGGCCGCTGTTCCTTGTACGCACGCTTGGCGATCGCCGCGGCCTTTTCGTACCCGATGATCGGGTTCAGCGCCGTCACCAGGATCGGGTTGCGGGCCAGCGCCTCGCGTACACGATCTTCGCGCACCTTCAGCCCGGCGATGGCCGTGTCGGCCAGCAGCCGCGAGATGTTGGAGAGCAGGCCGATGCCATCCAGCAGGTTCGCCGCGATCAGCGGCAGCGTCACGTTCAACTGGAAGTTGCCCGTCTGCCCCGCCACCGTGATCGCCGTGTGGTGCCCGATCACCTGCGCGCAGACCATCACCGTCGCCTCCGGAATCACCGGATTGACCTTGCCCGGCATGATCGAACTGCCCGGCTGCAGCGCCGGCAACTCGATCTCGCCCAGGCCCGCCAGCGGACCGGCATTCATCCAGCGCAGGTCGTTGGCGATCTTGATCAGCGCCACCGCCAGCGCATTGAGCTGGCCCGACAGTTCCACCGCATCGTCCTGCGCCGCCAGCCCCTCGAATTTGTTTTCCGCGCTGTCAAAGCGCACCCCGGTCTGCTGCTTCAGGCGCTTGGCCACGCGCTCGCCGAAGCGCGGGTCCGCATTGATGCCCGTGCCGATCGCCGTGCCGCCCAGCGGTAACCGGCGCAACCGCTTCAGGCTGTCTTCCAGGCGCTCCTGCGCCGACGACAGCTGCGCCGACCAGGCGCCGAATTCCTGCTCGAACGTCAGCGGCATCGCATCCATCAGGTGCGTGCGGCCGGTCTTGACCACCTTGCGCAGCGCGCGGCCACGCTTGTCGATGGTCTTGCGCAGGTGCACCAGCGCCGGCAGCAGCTGCTCCTGCACGCCCAGCAGCGCCGATACCCGCAACGCCGTCGGGATCACATCGTTCGAGCTCTGGCCCTGGTTGACGTGGTCGTTCGGGTGCACCGTGGTCTTGCCCGCCTTGCCCGCGCGGTTGGCCAGCGTGGCGATGACCTCGTTGGCATTCATGTTCGACGAGGTGCCCGAACCGGTCTGGTAGATGTCGATCGGGAAGTGCGCATCGTGGCGGCCCTCGGCCACTTCGTCGGCTGCGCTCTCAATGGCCTTGCCGATGTTCTTCGGCAGGTGGCCCAGCTCGGCGTTGACCGCCGCTGCGGCACCCTTCACCAGGCCCAGCGCGCGGATGAAACCGCGCGGCATGCGTTGGCCCGAGACCGGGAAATTGTCTACCGCGCGCTGCGTCTGCGCGCCCCACAGCGCATCTGCAGGCACCTGCAGTTCGCCCATGCTGTCGTGCTCGGTCCTGAAACCCTTGCTCATTGCATCACTCCGCGATTCTTTCAGTTGGGAAAGGGAACGGCGGCTGGCAACGGGCCTTCATTCCCTGGCTGGCGGCTGCAATCACGATACTCCCAAGCGGGAATGAATCCCAACCGCAGCCCGCATCGGCTAGACTCGGAATTCGTGTTCATTCAGGCATCACCACTCTCCATGGGCGACCCATGATCGTCGGCAACCTGCTGCTCCTGTTGCTGGCCCTGTTCCTGGTGGTGCTCAACGGCTTCTTCGTGGCCGCCGAGTTCGCCCTGGTCAAACTGCGCCACACCCAGGCCGTCGGCCTGGCCGCCAGGCACGGCTGGCGCGGCCGCCTGCTGCTCAACGTGCATTCGCACCTGGATGCCTACCTCTCGGCCTGCCAGCTGGGCATCACCCTGTCCTCGCTGGGCCTGGGCTGGGTCGGTGAGCCCGCGTTCGCGCACCTGCTGCAGCCGCTGTTCGATGCGCTCGGCATGGGCCCGGAAGGCGCACGCCTGACCGCCTTCATCATCGCCTTTAGCCTGATCTCGTTCCTGCACATCGTGCTGGGCGAACTGGCGCCGAAATCCATGGCGATCCGCCGCCCGGAGGCCATGTCGCTGTGGACCGCCGCGCCGCTGTACCTGTTCTACTGGGCCATGTTCCCGGCGATCTGGCTGCTCAACCACAGCGCCAACGCGCTGCTGCGGCTGGCCGGCTGGGGCGATGTCGAGCACACCTCGCACCGCTACTCCCGCGAAGAACTCAAGCTGATCGTCGCGCGCCAGCAGCCCGGCGCCGGCGCACCGGACCAGGACCTGACCCTGATGAGCCACGCGCTGGAGCTGCCCGAACTGGTGGCCGGCGACCTGATGCGGCCGCGCGAACACATGCGCGTGTTCCGCCAGGGCATGGGCCTGGCCGAGGTGATGGCCGAGTTCGCCGAAAGCCGATACAGCCGCTACCCCTGGTTCGACCGCGATGGCGAGGAAGTGCTGGGCATCCTGCACATGAAGGACCTGCTGGTGGAGATCGCCCGCAGCCAGCCCACCGACGACCTGCGCGCCCTGCTGCGCCCGGCCAACCTGATCGCGCTGGAAACCCCGGTCACCGCCGTCCTCGAGCGCTTCCGCACCGGTACCACGCACATGGCCCTGTGCGTGGAGGAACACGGCCGCATCCTGGGCTACTTCACCCTGGAAGACCTGCTGGAAGTGGTGGTCGGCGATATCGAGGACGAGCACCCGCACGTGGTCAAGGACGCCCCCACCCGGGGTGCCGACGGCAGCCTGCTGGTGGCCGGCTCCACCTCCATCTTCCGGCTGGAGCGCCTGCTGGGCCGCGACCTGGCCGCCCCCGAACACCTCAATTCGGTCGGCGGGCTGATCGTGCACCAGCTCCAGCGCCTGCCCGAGGAAGGCGAGGAAGTGCGCATCGACGGCCAGCTGTTCACCGTCAAGCGCATGGCCGGCCACCGGATCCAGGCCGTCACCGTACGCCTGGCCCCCGAAGAGGCCGACGAGGACCCCGGGGCAGCGTAGAATGACGGCCCCCGCCGTCATTGCCTGCGCCCGCCATGTCCGAATTCGCCCTGCTCGCCCTGTCCCCGCTTGATGGCCGCTATGCCGGCAAGGTCGACGCCCTGCGCCCGATCTTCTCCGAATACGGCCTGATCAAGGCCCGCGTGAAGGTCGAAGTGGAGTGGCTGCTGGCCCTGGCCAACGAACCGGGCATCGCCGAGCTGGCACCGTTCCCGGCCGCCGCCGCCGCGCGCCTGCGCGCCCTGGCCGACGATTTCGCCCCGGCCCACGCCGCGCGGGTGAAGGAAATCGAGCGCACCACCAACCACGACGTCAAGGCCGTGGAGTACTTCATCAAGGAACAGCTCAAGGACGACGCCGAGCTGGCCCCGGCCCTGGAGTTCGTGCATTTCGCCTGCACCAGCGAAGACATCAACAACCTCAGCTACGGCCTGATGCTGGAAGAAGCCCGCCGCACCGTGCTGCTGCCGTCGCTGGACGACATCGCTGCCCGCCTGCGCGCCCTGGCCCATGCCCAGGCCGAACAGCCGATGCTGTCGCGCACCCACGGCCAGACCGCCTCGCCCACCACCCTGGGCAAGGAAGTGGCCAACGTGGTCGCCCGCCTGGAGCGCCAGCGCCGCCAGATCGCCGCGGTCGAGCTGACCGGCAAGATCAACGGCGCGGTGGGCAACTACAACGCCCACGCCATCGCCTACCCCGACGTGGACTGGCCGGCCTTCGCCAAGCGCTTCGTCGAAAGCCTGGGCCTGGTGTTCAACCCCTACACCACCCAGATCGAGCCGCACGACAACATCGCCGAGATCGGCGACGCCGCCCGCCGCGCCAACATCATCCTGATCGACCTGGCCCGCGACATCTGGGGCTACATCTCGCTGGGCTACTTCAAGCAGAAGCTCAAGGAAGGCGAAGTGGGCTCCTCGACCATGCCGCACAAGGTCAACCCGATCGACTTCGAAAACGCCGAAGGCAACTTCGGCATCGCCAACGCCCTGTTCGAGCACTTCAGCGCCAAGCTGCCGATCAGCCGCTGGCAGCGCGACCTCACCGACTCCACCGTGCTGCGCGCGGTGGGCACCGCCTTCGGCCACAGCCAGGTCGCCCTGGACTCGCTGGCCAAGGGCCTGGGCAAGCTGACCGTGAACCCGGAACGCCTCAATGCCGACCTGGATGCCGCGTGGGAAGTGCTGGCCGAAGCCGTGCAGACGGTGATGCGCCGTCATGGCCTGCCCAACCCCTACGAGCAGCTCAAGGCCCTGACCCGTGGCCAGGGCATCACCGCCGAGTCGATGAAGGCATTCGTCGAATCGCTGGACCTGCCGGAAGACGCCAAGCAGAACCTGCGCGTGCTGACCCCGGGCGGGTACATCGGCCTGGCGGCGGGTCTAGCCAAGGCGATTTGATTCGCGAAACAAAGCAGTGACCCCAGACGGGGCGTCGGCAATTCCGGCGCCCCGTTTTCGTTTGGCGCACCACCATTTCGGTCATTTCAATGCGTCACCGGGCGCAGACAGGTTCACGGCAGTTGGTTGGGACCCAACCCTACCGGCGGTGTGCCAATGCCCCACACCGTACGTCAGGCCATCGCGCAACGTAGAGCGACGCCCTGCGTCGCTGCTCTTCCGTCCGCCCAGCGCGACACACTGTCGGGGGAGGTCGGCGGGCAGTCCCCGTAGGGACTGTCAAAAACATGGATGTTTTTGCCAAGCCTCCATGGATGGATTCACGGCGTGTCCCGTAGGGGACTGCCCGCC
>NZ_JASCOP010000197.1:0-4848 GCF_029959395.1 Stenotrophomonas sp. PS02300 | reverse complement strand
GTGTAGAGCCACGCCCTGCGTGGCTGCTCTACGTTCCGGCACCGCATAGCCACGCAGGGCGTGGCTCTACCGCGCTGCGGATTGCGCACCATACGGTTGCGGATGGTAAGCTTTCCGTACCTCCCCTGCCCCTTGCCCACGCTATGAAGGCCAGCCTGTTTCGCCATGGACTCAATCTGTGGCCGCCGTTTCTGTTTGCCGGCATCCATGTCTCCGAGGTCACTCCGGACTACCGGTATGTCCGGGTGGAGCTGCGGATGCGGCCCTGGAACAAGAACTATGTGGGCACGCACTTTGGGGGCAGCCTGTTTGCGATGACCGATCCGTTCTGGATGCTGACCGTCATGCAGAACCTGGGGCGCGACTACTACGTGTGGGATCGGGCTGGGGAGATTGAGTTCCTCAAGCCGGGCCGTGGGACTGTTTCCGCTGAGTTCCGTTTGGATGAGGCGCTGCTGAATCAGTTGCGGGCAGCTACCGCTGGCGGTGAGAAGTACCTGCACTGGTTCAGCAATGACATTGTCGATGCGCAAGGTGAAGTCGTGGCGCGCGTGCGCAAACAGGTGTACATCCGGTTGAAGCCGCAGGCGCGGGGCTGACGGCGCGCGGTTGGCCTATACACAGCAGCGTAGTGCCACGCCTTGCGTGGCACGTATCGACCAACGGTCGATACCTACCAGCCTGATGGCAACGATGCGCTGATTGATGGTGGCACGCCCTCCCGCGGCGGACCGAAGCGTGGCACCTGCACGTGCTTCCCGTCTTCGCTCAGGCGCAGCGGTCGTTGCGCGCTGCCCAGTTCCTTCGGCAGCCGTGCCAGCACCTGCATTGCGCCGCCCTCCTCCTGCGGCTGCCCGCGCAGCCACAGCATCGCCCCGGCCATGCGCAGCTGCGCGCCCACGTCCTGCATGCGGCGCGGGTACTCGTCGTAGGCGGGGCCGGCGATATCGATCAGCACGCAGCCCACTGCATTGGCGACACAGTGCGGTGTCCAGACCGGTAGCGGCGGCGCCAGCTGCACCCGCCGGTCCTCCTTGATCTGTAGCTGCACCTCATCCGCACAGCTGCGCGACAGCAGCCACGCGCTACGGGCCAGCGTCTTGCGCTTGTCCAGGAGCAGTTGGTCCTGCCGCGGCACCTGCGCCATGGCGGCGCGCTGGAACCCGAATTCCCCTCGCATCGCCTGGCACAGATCCAGCTCCCGCACCTGCGGCGGCGCGAATGCAGGCGTGCACGTTGCGGGCACCGCAACATCCGCAGGCAGCTCGGCCAGGATCTCGGTGAACAGCCCGGCGCTGCGCTCGGCCCATGCCCCACCGATCATCGCCACGGCCAGGTTGTCGCCCTCACCCATGAGCATCCGCGCGCTCGATACGTCCTGGCACACGCCCTCCAACGCAGCGGTGCTGTCGCCGTTTACATGCGCAAGCGCATGGGCCGAGGTGCGATCAAACAGGACCACCATCGCCGGCATCGGCATGTTGGGCTCCGCGTCGAACGCACTCTGGTAGTAGCGGTAGCGCGAAAGATCGGCGATGCGCGCGTGCAGCGGCTCGTGACCTTGGTGAGCTGCCGCCACTTCCTCGGCATGCGCACGCACCTGCGCCAGGCAGGGCTCGCCGCGCCGGCACCATCGGGTTTCCGCGGTGACGCGCTCGAAGCGGCCATCGGCGTGGCTGATACCAGAACCGGGCAGCTCCGGGTGCTCGCGGAAGCGCTGTACATCGGCAGCGACCAGCGCGTCCCGCTGGGAAGCATCAATACCGTCATACGGCATCAGCCATACTGCGCCAAATGCATTGGCCTGCGCCGGGCGCGCCGGCGGCGGGGCTTCCATCGCCTCCAGCGCATGCCGCTCGGCTGCCGGGATCGGCAACGCCCATGAAATGCCCAACGTCGCCAGCGCCAGCAGCGCCAGGCCCGCCAGCGCGATGCCCATCCATTTCAGTACGCTCAACACAGCATTCCCCCAATGGGCCGCATCCTGCGGCGCCGGGCAGCGTAAACCGGGGCGCCGCCCCGCTACAATGCGCCGATGTCACCTGAAGCCCCCCACCTCGCTCCGCGCCCCTCCCTGCAGCGCCTGTTCCTGACCGGCCTGCTTACCCTGCTGCCGATCTGGTTGACCTGGGTGGTGATCAAGTTCGTGTTCGTGCTGCTGTCGGGCATCAGCAGCCCGGTGGTGGTGCCGTTGTCGGCGCAGATCGCCGCCTCGTTCCCGCACTACCTGGGCTGGGTCCGGGTGGAGTGGATGCAGAACGTGTTCGGCCTGCTGGCCACGCTGCTGGTGATCCTCAGCGTGGGCGTGCTCAGCCGCCGGGTGATCGGCCAGCGCCTGCTGCGCTGGTTCGGTGCGGTGATCAAGCGCATTCCGCTGGCCAGCATCATCTATGAAAGCGCCAAGAAGCTGCTGGACATGCTGCAGACCGAGCCGGGCACCACCCAGCGCGTGGTGCTCATCGACTTCCCGCACCGGGACATGAAGGCCGTGGGCCTGGTGACCCGGGTGATCCGTGAACAGGGCACCGGGCGCGAGCTGGCGGCGGTGTATGTGCCGACCACCCCGAACCCGACCTCCGGGTACCTGGAAATCGTGCCGGTGGAGCTGTTGACCCCGACCGACTGGACGGTGGACCAGGCCATGAGCTTCATCATCTCCGGCGGCGCCGTGGCGCCTGAGACCGTGCCGTTTACCCGGGCCGGGGAGCGCTGAATAGGGATTCCCCGGCTTCGGTATGGGTTCCGTGGGACACGCGTGGCGTGTCTCTACGCTGTATGGGCCAGGCGGTGAGGTGGTCGTGTCCGGCTGAATCAGGCAAGCTCCCGGGTCTGTATAGGATTTACGGAAGCATTCGATGCCCCACCCCGCCCGTGCCTTGGCGCTCGTGATTGCCTCACTGCTGGTCTTCACTGCCGCTGCCCCGGCCGAAGCCGCCAAGAAGAAGGCCAACCGGCCCGCCGCCGCACAGACGCGCCAGGCCAAGCCCAAGGCCAAACCCCGCGCCCGCCCCGCCGCCGCGCCTGCGCGTCAGCCGCTGGTGCGCCAGCAGACCAAGGCAGCCCAGCTCGAGCGCATCTACGACGAGTACTGGGATGCCTCCATGCGGCTCAACCCGCTGCAGGCCACCTTCCAGGGCGATGCGCGCCACAACGACCAGCTGCCCAACATCCTCTCGCCGGCCTACCGCCAGCAGTCGCATGATTTCACCGAACAGTGGCTGGGCAAGGTCGAGAAGATCGGCCCGGACGGCCTGACCGGCCAGGACCTGCTGAGTTACCAGATCTTCGTGCGCGATGCGCGCATGTCGCTGGCCGCCGAAAAGTACCCCGGCTGGATGCTGCCGGTGAGCCAGTATTACAACCTGGGCAGCATCATGGCCATCCTGGGCTCGGGCTCCGGCGCGCAGCCGTTCAACACCGTGCAGGATTACGACACCTGGTCCAAGCGCTCGCTGGGCATTCCGCCGCTGTTCGACCAGGCCATCGCCAACATGCGCGAAGGCATGCGCGCCGGCGTGGTGCAGCCGCGCGACCTGATGGAAAAGGTGCTGCCGCAGCTGGATGCGGTAATCAAGCCCACCGCCGAGGAAAGCATCTTCTGGGCGCCGGTGCGCAACATGCCCGACGATTTCCCCGAAGCGGACAAGGCCCGCATCACCGCCGAATACAAGCGCATGATCGAGTACCGGCTGATGCCGGCGTACCGTTCGCTGCGCGGCTTCATCGCCACCGAATACCTGCCGGCCACCCGCAAGACCGACGGCCTGGCCGCGCTGCCCAATGGCGTGGCCTGGTACACCCAGAACATCGTGCAGAGCACCGCCAGCACGCTCACCCCCCAGCAGATCCATGCGCTGGGCGAACAGCGCGTGGCCAGCCTGCAGGAGCAGATCGCGGCGGTGATGAAGGAAAACCGCATCCGCGGCTCGCAGCAGAAGCTGGTGCGCAGCATGCGCACCGACAAGGACTTCCAGTACGCCACGCCCGATGCACTGGTGATGCGCTACAAGCAGCTGCAGCAGCAGGTGGGCGCGCGCCTTCCTTCGCTGCTGGATACGTTGCCGAAGGCACCGCTGGAGATCAAGCCGGTGGAAGCCGACCGCGCCGCCAGCGCCGCCGCCGTGAGCTACCAGCCGCCGCTGCCCGATGGCATGCGCCCGGCCGTGCTGTACGTGAACACCAACGCCCTGCCCAGCCGCCGCACCTGGTCGGCCCCGGCGCAGTACCTGCACGAAGGCATTCCCGGCCACCACGTGCAGCTGGGGCTGCAGCAGGAACTGGACAAACTGCCGCGCTTCCGCCGCCTCGGTGGCGATGTGGCATTCGTCGAAGGCTGGGGCATGTATGCCGAATCGCTGGGCGACGAACTGGGGGTCTACCAGGATCCCTACGCGAAGATCGCTTACCTGCAGGGTGCGTTGACCCGCAGTGCGCGCATGGTGGCCGATACCGGCGTGCACGCGCAGGGCTGGAGCAAGAAGCAGGCGGTGGACTATCTGGTCAAGACCGCCGACATGCCGGTGGAAGATGCCACCGCGGAAGTGGAGCGCTTCATGGCCCTGCCCGGCCAGACCCTGGCAAACGGCCTGGGCGAGCTGAAGATGATGGAGCTGCGTGACAAGGCCAAGGCGGCGCAGGGTGCGGGGTTCAACCCGCGCCGGTTCCATGCCGAGGTGCTGCGCGATGGCTCCATGCCGCTGGATATCCTGGAAGCGAAGATCGATCGCTGGATCGCGGCGCCGGCGGGCCAAGCGGCGCCGGGCGGCTGAGCTGCAGAAAAAGCGGGCCGCGGGCTGCGGGCCCGCTTGTGGTTGAGTTCTCTTTCGGCTTGGGCCCCCTCTTATAATA
>NZ_JASCOP010000196.1:0-4939 GCF_029959395.1 Stenotrophomonas sp. PS02300 | reverse complement strand
CCCCCGGTCGCGCCGGCCGTGGGCCGGCCCACGCAATCCATCTGGAGGAGAGCCCCCTTTTTGTTAACGGGGGCGCGCCGAAGGCGCGGGGATAAGGAAACATGCCCGGGGGGCCCACGTTTTGCTGCGCAAAACGTGGGCAGCAAGCGTAGGCACGAAGCCTGGCGCAGCGCAGCCCCGGTTGCGCAACCGCATTTATGCTGCAGTCCATGCTGCGCAGCATGAAGAATTCAAATGCATGACCGAAGGAGGTTGCAACCGGTGCTGCGCTGCGCCATGCTTCGCGCATACGCTTGCGAGTGATTGCTTCATGGCTGCGAACCGCATCATCAAGAAGTATCCGAACCGCCGTCTCTACGACACCGAGATTTCCAGTTACATCACCATCGAGGACGTGCGCCAGCTCATCCTGGACGGCGAGGACTTCGAAGTCCGCGACGCCAAGAGCGGCGACGACCTGACCCGTTCAGTGTTGCTGCAGATCATCGCCGACCAGGAACAGGACGGTGAGCCCATGCTCTCCACCCAGCTGCTCAGCCAGCTGATCCGGTTCTATGGCGATTCGCTGCAGGGCTTCATGGGCAACTACCTGGAACGCAGCATGCAGGTCTTCCTGGACCAGCAGCAGCAGTTCCGCCAGCAGATGGGCAACCTGCTCGGCCAGACCCCGTGGGCGATGATGAACCAGCTCACCGAACGCAACCTGGAGCTGTGGCAGGACTTCCAGCGCAACATGGGCGGCGGCTTCGGCCCGCGTCCGCCGGGCACCCAGACCGGCACCGGTACGGGTACCGGCACCGGCAAGCCCGAAGCCCCCACCGCCGGCAAGACCCGCCGCTGACCACGCCGCCCGGCAGCGCCGGGCCGCATGAAAAAAGGCGCAGCCTCACGGCCGCGCCTTTTTCGTTTCCGGGTTCGGGGAATCAGCGCTTGGGCTTGGCGCAGCCCGTGCAGATCCGCTCCACCTGGTAGCCCTTGGCGCGCAGCTTCTCGACCACGCCATCGTCGCCCAGCAGGTGCAGCGAGCCCACCACCACCAGCGTGCCACCCTGCCCGGCCTTGAGCTGCTGCTCAAGCTTCGGCACCCAGGCATTGTTGCGGTCGGTATTGATGCGCTTGTACAGCTGCGGGTACTCGCCGCGCATTTCCGCGGCCATCGAGGTCCACAGCAACTTGTCGTCGCCGCGGCGCCAGGCGTCATGCAGCTTGCGGCCCATGGCATCGGCCTGGTCGGCCTGGTCCAGCGCCTCGGCCACCATCTGCTGCTGTTCCTGCGCCGACATGCCCGACAGCACCGCCACCTGCGTGTCGATGTCTTCCAGGCCACTGGTCGGCTTGCCCGCATCGGCTGCGCGCGTCATGAAATGGCGGTCCAGCCCCAGCGCCGGGTCCAGCCCCATCTTCGCGAACTGCGACAGGGTGATGGTCAGCCCGACGAACCACGGCTTCATGCCCTGCAGCTGCGCCAGCGGCAGGTTGTTGTCGCGCGCGTAGGCCTGCAGCTTGGTCCAGGTGGCGTCGTCCAGGTCGCGCTTGAGTTCACTGCCATCGGTGCGCATCGCCGCCTGCAGCATCTTGCGGGTCAGGTCCGGCGACTGCATGTCCTGCGGCGAAAGTTCGAACACCACGCGCTTGGATGCCGCGAAGGCCTGGTCCACGTCGGCCGCCAGCGGGTAATCATCGGCGCGCAGCAGGTGGAACGAGCCCAGCAGGTACACCCGGCTGTCGCCCGGGCCGGTCACCTTCCACAGCAACGGGACCGGCGCGGTGGACTTGGCCGCCGGGGCAGCCGCCAGTGCGGTGGCGCTGCCCAGCAGCAGGCCGGTGGCCAGCAGCAGCGGGGCCGCCAGTCGCTTCAGCATCGTCATTCTCAAACCCCTCCCTGGGGTGTGTGGTAAGCCTGTTCACCGGCTTCGACCTTCAGGTCCAGGCGGTTTTCCGGCGGGGTCAGCGGGCACGTGGCGAACGGGGTGAACGCGCACGGCGGGTTGTAGGCGTGGTTGAAATCGATCACCACCTTGCCGCCCGCGTCGGGCGCAGGCAGGTCCAGGTAGCGGCCGGCCGGGTAACTGCCGTGACCGCTGGTGCGGTCGCCGAAGATCACGAACAGCTCGCGCCCCGGTTCACCCAGCGCTTCCAGCCGCCAGGTCTTGCCGTCGCGCTCGAACTCCAGTGCGCCGGCATTGGGCATCTCGGTGGTGAGGCCGGTGATGTCCACGATCGGCAGGGTCTTGCCGGCCGGGTGCGGCACGAACTGTGCGGTGATGCGCCAATCCGGACCACCCGGCCAATAGTTGATGCCGGTGAAGCCGGTGCGCGAATACGCATCGGCATGCTTGACCCGCAGCGCGTAGCGCTGGCCACGGTGGATCAGGCTGAGCTGGCCTTTGCCGTCATCGAAAGCAATGTGGGTCGGTTCCGGATCGCGGTCGCTCTGGAAACGGATCGGCCCGGTGATCGGCTTGCCATCCACGGTCACGGCCACGCCGCGCTCGGGCGTAAAGGTCAGGATGTCGCCGCGATGCGCCACCATGCCCAGCTTGGCCGGGCCCACGGCCAGGCGGATGCCGCTGCCCGGACCGCTGCCGATGTAGTGCGCTTTATGTTCCAGCCAATGCAGGCCGACCAGACTGGTCCAGCCATCGGGCGCCTGCAGTTCGGTGTAGCGCTGCTGCCGCCATTGCTGCTGTTCGGCGGCGAACGCCGGATCCACCGCCGCCGGTGCCGGCGCGGTTTCCTTGTCGCCACACCCTGCCAGGCCCAGCGCCAGCACTGCCGCGCCGAGTCCCCATCCCCAAGTACGCATCGTGCTCCCCTTCAACGTCCGCGCAGGAACCAGCGGTCGATTTCCGCCAGTGAAAAACGGGCCCAGGTGGGCCGGCCGTGGTTGCACTGGCCGGACCGCTCGGTGATTTCCATGTCGCGCAACAGCGCGTTCATTTCCGGCAGGGTCAGCCGCCGGTTGGCACGCACCGCACCGTGGCAGGCCATGGTCGACAACAGCTCGTCGCGCGCACTGGCGATGCGCCGGCTCTGGCCGTGTTCGCGCAGGTCGGTAAGCACATCGCGCAGCAGCCCTTCCGGCTCGGCGTTGGCCAGCAGCGTGGGAATGCTGCGCACATGCAGCGAACCGGGACCCGAGCGGGTGATCTCGAAGCCGAGCGCGGTCAGCGTCTCGGCTTCGCGCTCGGCGGTATCGGCATCGCGCTCGCCCACCGCCAGGGTGATCGGCACCAGCAGCGGCTGCGCATGCAGGCCGGTGGCATCGTGCGCGGTCTTCAGCCGCTCGTAGCCGATCCGCTCATGGGCGGCATGCATGTCCACCACGATCAGGCCTTCGGCATTCTCGGCCAGGATGTAGATGCCGTGCAGCTGCGCCACCGCATAGCCCAGCGGCGGCACGCCGCTGTCGGCCGCGGTGACCGGCAGGCCCTGCTCGCTGGGCATCGGCGGCAACGCGGCATCGCTGCCGGCCGGGCGTGCATACAGCGCCGCGTACGCCGACGGTGCATCGGCCACGCGCAGGCCCAGCGGCGACTGCTGCGGGCGCCAGGCGGCACTGCCCATGCCACCACCGCCGCCGGCCAACGCGTAGCCGGTACCAGCGGCCGCGCTGGCGTAAGCCGGCATGGCGGCATCGGCAACACCTTCACTGCCCGCCCCCGTTGCGGTCATGCCCGCACGGGTTTCCCCCAACGCTTCCTTCAACGTGCGGTAGACGAAGTCGTGGATAAGCCGCGAATCGCGGAACCGCACTTCATGTTTGGCCGGGTGCACGTTGACGTCCACCCGCGTCGGGTCCAGCTCCAGGAACAGCACGTACGCGGGCTGGCGGCCATGGAACAGCACATCGCCGTAGGCCATCTTCACCGCATGCGCCACGCTGCGGTCGCGCACCGAACGGCCGTTGACGTACAGGTACTGCTGGTCGGTGCTGGCGCGCGAATAATGCGGCTGCGCGATCCAGCCATGCAGGCGCAGGCCGGCACCGCTGTGGTCCACGCGCATGGCCTGGGTGGCGAAGTCTTCGCCCAGCGTCTCGCCCAGCCGCGCATCGGAATACAGGTCGCCCGGCTTGTAGCGCCGCGACGGCTTGCCGTTGTGCGACACCCGCAGCTCCACGTCCGGCCGCGCCAGCGCGAGCGAACGCAGCCACTCTTCGATATGGCCCAGCTCGGTCCGCTCGGCACGCAGGAACTTGCGGCGTGCCGGCACGTTGTAGAACAGCTCGCGCACTTCCACCGTGGTGCCCGGCGCATGCGCGCGCGGAGTCACTTCGCCCAGCTTGCCGCCCTCGATCTGCAGCGCCGAACCGTGTTCGTCGCTGCGCCGGCGCGAAGCCAGGGTAAAGCGGCTCACCGACGCGATCGACGGCAACGCTTCGCCACGGAAGCCGAGCGTGGCCACCGCTTCCAGGTCATCCAGGCTGGCGATCTTGCTGGTGGCATGCCGCGACACCGCCAGCGGCAGCTCTTCCGGCGCGATGCCACCGCCATCGTCACGGATGCGGATCAACCGCACCCCACCCTCTTCCAGGTCGATATCCACGCGGGTGGCACCGGCATCCAGCGCGTTTTCCACCAGTTCCTTCACCACCGACGCCGGGCGTTCAACGACCTCGCCAGCAGCGATCTGATTGATGAGGATTTCGGGAAGTTGGCGGATCGTCATGCGGTGATGATAGCGAAATGGCGCCTTTCTAGCGTTGGATGGTTTCGCGCGAAGTGCAGCGTCTCTGTCTCCACCGGGTGGGGAGGCCGGCGGGCAGTCCCCTACGGGACACGCCGTAAACCCATCCTTGGGGGCTTGGCAAAAACTTGCACGTGTACGCAATCCTGCGTACACGGCAAGGCCGGGGTTGGGCGTCCTGCCCAACCCGTCCGGCGCCTGCGCCCGCCCCCAGTTTTTGACAGTCCCTAAGGGGACAGCCCGCCCGCCG
>NZ_JASCOP010000195.1:0-4952 GCF_029959395.1 Stenotrophomonas sp. PS02300 | reverse complement strand
CCATTGCGGGACACGCCGTGAACCCATCCATGGGGGCTCGTTCGCGCCATCCATGGCGCTCTACGGTCCCGCAATGGCATACCCCCGCCCGCCCCCTCAGCACTGCGTCGGCGGAGGGTAGAGCGGGATTCTGCTCTTGATCTTCGTTGGTGGCCCACCCACACCGCCCCAAACCAGTGAGCAACCGGCAACCAGCTGTTGCTCTTGCAGTTGCAGTTGCTTCAAAGAATATGCGCAGTAACTGCGACGAAGTGACAGACACTTCCACCGATCACGAACAGGTGCCAGATCGCGTGGGAGTAGGGGATGGATTCGCGGTGGTAGAAGTAGGTACCCAGCGTGTACGACAGGCCACCGGCGAACAGCCAGCCGAGCGTCCAGCCGTCGATGTGGGACCACATCGGCTTGATCGCCACCAGCACCATCCAGCCCATCGCGATGTAGATGATCGTGGAGAGCAGCTTGAAGCGGCCGGTGAAGAACAGTTTGAAGATCACCCCCGCCAGTGCCAGCGCCCAGATCGCGGTGAACATGCCCCAGCCCCACGGGCCGCGCAGGCCGATCAGGGTGAATGGGGTATAGGTGCCCGCGATCAGCAGGTAGATCGCGCAGTGGTCGAACACCTTCAGGCGGCCCTTGGCGATCGGGTGCTGGATTGCGTGGTAGAGGGTCGACGCGGTGTAGAGCAGCAGCAGGGCCACGCCGAACACGATCGCGCTGGCCAGCTGCCAGGCGTCGCCATGGATCGCGGCGAGGGTGATCAGCACCGCGCTGGCGGCCAGTGCCGCCACCGCGCCCAGCCCGTGGGTCAGGGCGCTGGCGATTTCTTCACGTACGGAAGCAACAGAGGTCATGGCGATGATCGTCGCGCGGGGAGGGGGAGCCCGCTCCCCCCTATCATCGCCGGTTTCGCGAGGTCAGGCGACCGACACGCTGTGCGCTGCCTCGCGGGTGGCCGCGAAGCGCACGTCCGGCGCGCGTTCCTGCGCCAGCTGCAGGTTGACCCGGGTCGGCGCCAGGTAGACCAGCTGGCCGGCCGCATCGATGCTGAGGTTGCCCGCGTTCTTCTCGCGGAACTCTTCCAGCTTCTTCGCGTCGTTGCAGGTCACCCAGCGCGCCGTGGTCACGCTGACCGGCTCGAAGGTGGCTTCCACGCCGTACTCGTCCTTCAGCCGGTAGGCGGCCACGTCGAACTGCAGCACACCCACCGCGCCCAGGATCAGGTCGTTGCTCATCAGCGGGCGGAAGAACTGCGTGGCGCCTTCTTCGGACAGCTGCGCCAGGCCCTTCTGCAACTGCTTGAGCTTGAGCGGATCGCGCAGGCGCGCGCGGCGGAACAGTTCCGGCGCGAAGTTCGGAATGCCGGTGAAGCTTACCGCCTCGCCTTCGGTGAACGTGTCGCCGATGGAAATGGTGCCGTGGTTGTGGATGCCGATCACATCGCCCGGCCAGGCTTCCGCGGCGATTTCACGGTCGCTGGCCATGAAGGTCAGCGCATTGGCCAGCTTCATTTCCTTGCCCGTGCGTACGTGGAAGGTCTTCATGCCCGCCACGAAGCGGCCCGAACACACCCGCATGAACGCCACGCGGTCGCGGTGCTGCGGGTCCATGTTGGCCTGGATCTTGAAGACGAAACCGGTCAGCTTGTTTTCCTGCGGCGCGATCACCCGCCCGGTGGTGGCGCGGGCCTGCGGCGACGGTGCATGCTCGACGAAGAAGTCCAGCAGCGGCTGCACGCCGAAGTTGTTCACGCCCGAACCGAAGAATACCGGCGTCTGCTTGCCGGCCAGGTAGGCCTCAAGATCGAACGGGTGGCTGGCGCCCTGCACCAGTTCCAGCTCATCGCGCAGTTCGGCCAGCATGCCCGCGCCGATCTTTTCGGCCAGGCCCGGCGAATCGATCGACGGGAAAATGGTTGAATCCTGCCGGGTGAAGTTGCGGCCCTGTTCGTACAGGTGCACTTCGCCGCTGATCAGGTGGACCACGCCCTTCAGGCGCTGGCCCATGCCGATCGGCCAGGTGACCGGCGCGCACTGGATGCCCAGCACGCTCTCGACCTCGTCCAGCAGGTCGATCGGCTCCTTGCCTTCGCGGTCGAGCTTGTTGATGAAGGTCATGATCGGGGTGTCGCGCAGGCGGCACACCTCCATCAGCTTGATCGTGCGCTCTTCCACGCCCTTGGCCACGTCGATCACCATCAGCGCCGAGTCCACCGCGGTAAGCACGCGGTAGGTGTCCTCGCCGAAGTCGGCGTGGCCGGGGGTGTCGAGCAGGTTGACGATCTTGCCTTCGTACGGGAACTGCATCACCGACGAAGTGACCGAGATGCCGCGCTCCTTTTCCAGTGCCATCCAGTCCGAGGTGGCATGGCGCGCCGCCTTGCGGCCCTTGACCGAACCGGCCATCTGGATCGCACCGCCGAACAGCAGCAGCTTTTCGGTCAGCGTGGTCTTGCCGGCGTCAGGGTGGGAAATGATGGCGAAGGTGCGGCGGCGCGCAGCTTCGGTAGCGACTTCGGACATGGCGTGACGCGCCCGCCCGGGGCGCTTCTCATGGAGATAAGCCCGCCAGTATACCGGGCCGTCCCTCCCGGCGGGTCAGTGGCTGGCCGCGTCGCCGCCGTCGGGCTGTTCACGCGCGAAGTGCAGCTCGCCCTGGGGGGCCACGATGCGTACCGGAATCGAGCGCAGCTGCATGCCGGCATTGACCTGCACCACGAAATGGAGGTGCGGGGCCGTGCTGTAACCGGTGTTGCCCGACACGCCGATGCGTTGGCCGGCTTCGACCCGCTGCCCGCTGCGCACCAGGACCCCGTTTTCGCGCAGGTGGGCGTACACGGCCATGCTGCCGTCTTCATGCAGGACCCGGATGAAGTTGGCGCGGTCGCGGTCGCGGGCTGGATCCTGTCCGTTGCCGCTGAAGTTGCCCTGCACCTGCATCACCTTGCCGGCCCGGGCGGCCAGCACCGGGGTGCCTTCGGCCAGGGCGAAGTCAACAGCGTCGCGGTTTTCAGGGTCGTTGTGGCTGAAACGGCCCTGCGGCGCCTGGCTGACCTGGAACCGGCGGGCATCGAACGGGAGCTGGTAGGCCACGTCCTGCGGTCGCGCAGCCGGGTCGCCCGGGACGGCGTCCAGCAGCAGGTTCAGGCGCTCGGTATCCGGCGGCAGCTGCAGCCGCGCCACCACCACGCTGGCCGACCCGGGCAGCACGGTCTGCAGGGGCAGTCCCGGCAGCAGCGCGGCACCGAGGTCCTGGCGCAGGGCGATCTGTACCGGGCCGGTGAGGTGGTTGTCGACCCGCGCCTGCCAGTAAGCCGCGCCTCCTTCGAGCTTGACCGAGGCCAGCGTGCCGGCCCGGGCTCCCTGCGGCGCTTCATCGGCCGGGCGCACCAGGCCCCAGCCGGTGCGCCAGTCCGCCCCACCGTTCGGCGGTGCGGCCAGCGTCATGAACGGGCACGCCAGCAGGGACAGCAGCAGGATCCGGCGCATCAGCAGACTTCCAGTAAGGGTGCGCGGACTCTACGCAACCGCGTTCGTTCAGGAAAGAGGGGCTCTTCGGCCTGATGAGAAAAAACTATATCGCTTCATCCAGATGAAAGGATTGACATGGCCGGAATGTGCTGGCATCGTGGCTCCACCATCGAGACCGGCAGAGGGACAGGCCCTTTGAAGCCGGGGCAGCCCGCAGGCGCGAAAGCGACCTGCGTAGGTGCCAAATCCTGCGGGGACCGTGGTGTCTTCCGAAAGATGGTTCGAACCGTGCACCCTACGTGCGCTTCGAACGCGAGCTCCGCGAAAGCTCGATGGCCGTTTTCCTCTTCGGGATATCGCCATGAGTTTCGCCACCGCCGCCGTTGCTTCCGACTCCTTCGCCCCCTTGAGCGTTCCGGTTGATGCCGGGCGCCGCGCCGTGCGCGGCGAGATCGCCGCGATCCTGTCGATGCGCCATGGTGGGGCACGCCCGGTGCGGCTGCGCTACGAACTGGTGGGCCGTGACGAGGCACCGGTGGTGGTGCTGGCCGGTGGCATTTCCGCACACCGGCACGTGGCCGCCAATGCCGAGTTCCCGGAGAAGGGCTGGGCCGAAGGGCTGGTGGCCGCCGGGCGCACGCTGGATCCGGCCTCGCGCCGCATCCTGGCGTTCGATTTCATCGGCGCCGATGGCGCCCTGGACCTGCCGATCGACACCGCCGACCAGGCCGATGCGCTGGCGCTGCTGCTCGATCATCTCGGCATCGCCCAGCTGCAGTGCTTCGTCGGCTACTCCTACGGTGCGCTGGTGGGCCAGCAGTTCGCGGTGCGCCATCCGCAGCGGCTGGCCAAGCTGGTCGCGGTCAGTGGCGCGCATCGCCCGCATCCCTACGCCGCCGCCTGGCGCGCGCTGCAGCGCCGCGCGGTGGCGCTGGGCCAGCTGCAGTGCGGCGAAAGCCACGGCCTGGCGCTGGCCCGGCAGTTCGCCATGCTCAGCTACCGCACCCCGGAAGAATTCGGCGAGCGCTTCGATGCGCCACCCGAAGTGGTCAACGGGCGTGTCCGCGTAGCCGCCGAAGATTACCTGGATGCCGCTGGCGCGCAGTACGTCGCGCGCACGCCGGTGGAAGCCTACCTGCGCCTGTCCGAATCGATCGACCTGCACCGCATCGACCCTGCCGCGATCAGCGTGCCCACCGTGGTGGTGGCCGTGGAAGGCGACCGCCTGGTGCCGCTGGCCGACCTGGTCGGCCTGGTCGAAGGGCTGGGCCCGCGCGGCAGCCTGCGCGTGCTGCGCTCGCCCTATGGCCACGACGCCTTCCTGAAAGAAACCGATCGCATCGACGCGATCCTCGCCACTGCATTTCGTACCCCGGGAGAAAACGCATGAGCCAGTCCGCCGGTTCCGAGCCGACCTGTAGCCGTGTCACCGCCGCCGTGCGCGCCGGTATCGATCGCGATACCGCGCACGGGGCGGTGACC
>NZ_JASCOP010000194.1:0-5015 GCF_029959395.1 Stenotrophomonas sp. PS02300 | reverse complement strand
TGCAGGGGACGCCGTGAACCCATCCCTGGGGGCTTGGTCGCCGCATCCATGCGGCTCACACCCCTGCAAACCCGCCCCGACCCACCTTTTGACAGTGTGTCGTTGCCACGGGAAACGCGGATGCCGGCCTTTGGCCGCCAACCCTGACTCATCCCAACCGGTTCAACGCCTCGGTCAGCTCTTCGGCCAGCGGCGCGTTGAGCAGATAGGGGGTCTTGCCGGCGTCCAGCGAGAACTCCAGCGAGGCGGCGTGCAGGAACAGGCGTTTCAGGCCGATCTGGTCACGAAGCCGCTTGTTGACGTCCGGATCGCCGTATTTGTCGTCACCGGCCACCGGGTGCCCCAGGTGCTGGGCATGCACGCGGATCTGGTGGGTCCGGCCGGTTTCGATGCGGACTTCACAGAACGAATGGCCGCCCTTGCGCTCCAGCACGCTGAAGTGGCTGATCGATTCCTTGCCGATCGCATTCACCTGTACGTGGCGCTCGCCGCCCTGGCGCAGGCCCACGTGCAGCGGGGCGTCCACGGTCATGGTGCCGTCGGGCATGCGCCCCACCAGCAGGGTCAGGTAGCGCTTGCGGATGCCGGCGCCGTGGTCTTCACGCAGCAGCGCCTGCAGCTCGCTCAGCGCCGACCGCTTCTTGGCGACGATCAGCAGGCCCGAGGTGTCCCGGTCCAGCCGGTGCACCAGCTCCAGGGTCTTGCCCGGGCGCAATGCGCGCAGGGTCTCGATGGCGCCGAAGCTGATCCCGCTGCCGCCATGGCTGGCCACGCCGGAGGGCTTGTTCAGGGCCAGCAGGCGCTCGTCCTCGTAGACGATGGCGTCTTCCAGCCGCTTCATGAACGCGGCCGGCGGACCGGCCTTGTCTCCTTCTTCGGTGAGACGAACTGGTGGCACGCGTACTTCGTCGCCCTCCACCAGTTTGCGTTCGGCCTTGGCGCGGCCGCCGTTCACACGGACCTGGCCGCTGCGCACGAGTTTGTAGACCAGACTGCGCGGGGCACCCTTCAGCTGGCCGAGCAGGAAGTTGTCCAGGCGTTGCCCGGCACGGTCGGCCGGGACAGTCAGGAGACGGACGCTGGTCTTGCCTTCAGCGGCTTTGGGGGACGGCACGGTATCGGTCATTGGCCTTTTATTCTGTTACACTCGGCAGGCGAGATAAGGGATTGATTTCGTTGGAAGTTGCTCTGGGCCAGAAGCCCGACTTCCCTCGATTCCGGCACAGTGCGCAGCCACCGCCCCCGGGGCGGCCATGTTAGCGGCTCACCGGCAGTCCCGGCCATCGCCGGATGCCTGACAAGCGTCTGCGCTGAAAAAATGTCCCTGTGGCGCTCCAGCCTGTCTGAAAGCTGCCTCCGGCCCGCAACACCCAAACCAAAACAAAATGAAGCGCTCCCGCGGCCTGCCGTGGTGTTGTAGCGCTGGAAGCCCAAGCCGCCCTCCCCGCGCATGCGCGATGGGCGTGCAAGCGTGACCAGAAGCGAAACCCCATGGCGTTCCGCGCGGTAGCAGCGCGCGAGGAACGCAATATGAAGCGAATGCTGATCAACGCCACGCAGGCTGAAGAGCTGCGGGTAGCCATCGTGGATGGCCAGACGCTGTACGACATCGACATCGAACAGCCGTCCAAGGAACAGAAGAAGTCGAACATCTACAAGGGCCGCATCACGCGCCTTGAGCCGTCGCTGGAAGCGGCCTTCGTGGAATACGGTGGCGAACGCCACGGCTTCCTGCCGCTGAAGGAAATCTCCCGCGATTACTTCCAGGCCGGGGTCGACCACAACAAGGCCGGCATCCGCGAGCTGCTGCGTGAAGGCCAGGAAGTGGTGGTCCAGGTCGACAAGGAAGAGCGTGGCAACAAGGGCGCCGCCCTGACCACGTTCATCTCCCTGGCCGGCCGCTACATGGTGCTGATGCCGAACTCGCCCACCGCCGGTGGCGTGTCGCGTCGCATCGAGGGCGAAGACCGCGCCGCGCTGAAGGAAGCGCTGGACAAGCTGAACATCCCCGACGACATGGGCGTGATCATCCGCACCGCCGGCGTCGGGCGCGATGCCGAAGAACTCCAGTGGGACCTGGACTACCTGCTCCAGGTCTGGAAGTCGATCGCCGAAGCGGCGCTGACCAAGCCGGCCCCGTTCCTGATCTACCAGGAATCGCGCCTGATCGTGCGCGCCCTGCGCGACTACCTGCGCGCCGACGTGGGCGAGATCCTGGTGGACACCCAGGAGCTGTACGACACCGCCCGCGAGTTCATGCAGCAGGTGATGCCGCAGACCCTGCGCAAGCTCAAGCACTACACCGACGACATTCCGCTGTTCAACCGCTTCCAGATCGAATCGCAGATCGAAGGCGCCTATGAACGCAACGTCCGCCTGCCGTCGGGCGGCTCGATCGTGGTCGACCAGACCGAAGCGCTGACCGCCATCGACGTGAACTCCTCGCGCGCCACCAAGGGCAGCGACATCGAGGACACTGCGTTCCAGACCAACCTGGAAGCGGCCGAAGAAGTGGCCCGCCAGCTGCGCCTGCGCGACCTGGGCGGCCTGGTGGTGATCGACTTCATCGACATGTCGTCCAACAAGCACCAGCGTGAAGTCGAGAACCGCCTGCAGAACGCGCTCAAGTACGACCGTGCGCGCGTGCAGCTGGGCCGCATTTCGCGCTTCGGCCTGATGGAAATGAGCCGCCAGCGCCTGCGCCCGAGCCTGGGCGAATCCAGCCAGATCGTCTGCCCGCGTTGCGACGGCCATGGCCGCATGCGTTCGGTGGAATCGCTGTCGCTGTCGATCATCCGCGTGGCCGAAGAGCATGCGATGAAGGAAAACACCGGGCAGGTGCTGGTCCAGGCCCCGGTAGAGATCGCCAACTACCTGCTCAACGAAAAGCGCAGCGCGCTGCGCGAGATCGAACAGCGCCATGACGCGCCGATCGTGATCGTGGCCGACGAGCAGCTGCATACCCCGCACTACGAAGTGACCCGCCTGCGTGAGAACGAGCTGGGCGACGAAAGCGGCAAGCCGAGCTACCAGCGCGGCACCCCGCGCAAGCTGCCGGTGCATGCGCTGACCAAGGCGCAGCTGAACATCCCGGTCGCCCCGGCAGTGACCAACGTCAAGCACAGCTCGCCGGCCCCGGTCCGCGAAGTGGCCGAACCGGTGGCTGCTGCCCCGGCCCCGGTCGCCCCGGCACCGGTCGCCGCGCCGGCTGCCACCGGCGTGGTCGGCTGGCTGAAGCGCATCTTCGGTGGTGAGCCGGCCCCGGCCGCCGCACCGCAGAACAACGCGCGCCCGGCCCAGGACGGCAACCGCAACGGCCGCAACAAGGACCGCAACGGCAAGGACCGCAACGGCCGCCGCGATGAGCGTGGCGAGCGTGGCCAGGGTCAGGGCCAGCAGGGCCAGGGCCGCGGCAAGGACCGCCGTGACGACCGTGGCGAACGCGCCGGCAAGGGCGAGCGCCGCGACGAGCGCCGCCAGGACGTGGCCGCGCAGGCTGCCGCACCCGCCGCCGGCCAGCCCCAGCAGGGCAAGCCGCGCAACGAGCAGCAGCCCAAGGCCCCGCGCAATGAGCAGCAGCCGAAGCTGAACCAGAACCAGAAGCAGAAGCCGCCGCGCCAGCAGAACGAGGGCGACAAGCCCGCGCGTCAGCCGCAGGCCGATGCCGCCAAGCCGGTGCAGGCCGGCGTGACCGCTGCCGATGCCGCGCTGGTCGCAACTGCGGTGACCGTGGCGGATGCCGCGATCCCGGCAGCTGCTGCCCCGGCTGCCGCCCCGGTGCCGAACAATGCACCGGCCGATGAGAACCAGCTGACCGCCGTTGCGGTTGATGGCGAGGCCAACGAGCACGGCGAAGCGCCGGGCACCGACGATGCCAGTGGCGAAGGCGCTTCGCGCCGTCGTCGTGGCCGTCGCGGTGGCCGCCGTCGTCGTCGTGGCAACGGCGAGCAGGCTGCAGGCAGCGATGGCCTGAACGATGACGGCGGTCTGGACGACGACGGCGACAGCGACGAGCAGGACGGCGACCAGGACGGTGACAACACCACCCAGGCGGCCCGCCCGGCTGCCCGCAGCAGCGAGTCGAACCCGGAGTTCGACTTCGATGATGACGGCGCCGCACCCGCTGCCCCGGCCGCACCGGTCCAGGCCCCGCGCCCGGCCCCGGTGGCTGCCGTTGCCGCCGCCGCGCCGCTGGCCGTGGTCAGCAGCCCGGTGGTGACCGCTGGTCACGCCGAGGCCGCCCCGGCCCCGAAGGCCGAACCGGTGGAAGAGCGCGCACCGTCGTACACCGATCGCGTGCCGTTCGTCGAGTCGCCGATGCCGGTGGCTGCGCCAGTCGTGGCCGAAGCACCGAAGCCGGTTGAAGCCCCGGTCGTGACCGAAGCACCGAAGGCTGTCGAAGCGCCGGTCGTGACCGAAGCACCGAAGGCCGTCGAAGCCCCGGTGGTGACCGAAGCGCCGAAGGCGGTTGAAGCCCCGGTGGTGGCGGAAGCACCGAAGGCGGTTGAAGCCCCGGTTGTGACCGAAGCACCGAAGCCGATCGAAACGCCCGTCGTGACCCCGGCCCCGACCGCGCCCGTCGCTGTCGAGACCCCGGCGGTCGAGCACAAGGGTCCGACCGAAGTCGGCCGCCCGGTGCAGACCAGCATGCTGGACGCCGTGGATGCCGTGCCGGCCGCTCCGGTCGCCCCGGCACCGGTAGCCCGCGTGGAGCCGGTGGAGAGCGCACCGGTGGTGCAGAACGGCCAGCTGTTCGGCACTGCCGCCAGCGACGCCGCACCGACCGATGCCGCCGCCCAGGCCGCGCATGCCGAAGCCCGCGAGGACATCCCCACCGATGAACTCGCCCCGGCCGAAGCCGCTGCCAAGGAAGAACAGGACAAGGCCGAAAAGCCCTGATCCCTCTACCCGGGTAGAGCCACGCCCTGCGTGGCTGCGGAAACAAGAACGCAGACAGCGGCCCAAGGGCCGCTGTCTGCGGTAGGGCCAACCTAAAGCCGCAGGCCCTTCCACAA
>NZ_JASCOP010000193.1:0-5055 GCF_029959395.1 Stenotrophomonas sp. PS02300 | reverse complement strand
ATCCGGACGCGTTGACGTGACCCGCTGGAAGGCAGGGCTGCTGGTGGCGCTGGCCACCACGGCCCTGCCGGCCAGCGCCAACCAGGTGTTCGCCAGCCTGGATCGCAACGGCCAACTACAGGTATCCACGGCCCCCCTTGCGGGGGCCAAAGCGTTTGATCCGCTCAGGCCCTACGTGCCGGCCCCCGTTCGACGCGCCCCCAGCGCCGCGTCGGCCCCAAAGGCCGCAGCGCGGTGGGCGCCGTTGATCGAGCAGGTCGCCGCAGAGCATGGCGTGGATGCGCGCCTGCTGCATGCCATCGTCACCGTGGAATCCGCCTACAATCCCCAGGCACGGTCCCACGCGGGTGCACTCGGCCTGATGCAGGTCATTCCCTCAACAGGTAAGCGCTTCGGCGCAAACGATCTGTTCGACCCACTGCAGAACCTGCGTGCCGGCACGGCCTATCTGGTCTGGCTGCACCGTCGCTTCAACGGCGACCTGAGCCTGATGCTGGCCGCCTACAACGCGGGCGAGGGCGCCGTGCAACGCCATGGAAACCGCGTACCTCCGTTCAGTGAAACCCGACGTTACGTCGAGAAGGTCACTGCGCTTTACCAGGCAGTTCACTGATTGCAGTGCGTCGGTGATATGCAGTACTGCAACAAACTGCAGTCACCGGACATTGAAACTTTCTTCATGTCAGGGGTTCGGGGGAGCTGTCAGTCTGCGCGTCGTCGCCGAAACGCCTTGTGCAACGGCGCTTCCGCTCCCGCATTCCCCGGACTCCAATGCTCCCCGCGCACAAGTTGAAACTGCTTTCCGGCCAGCTCGATGGCGTGGAATTCACCCTCTCCCCCGGCGACACCGTCTTCCACGTGGGACCGGCGCGCACCCTGCACCAGGGCCAGCTCGGCGCCACGTTGGCCAACGCGGACAACGTGTTCTACATCCCCGGTGACCTGACGCCGGCCTCGTTCCGGTTCCACCTGGGCGAGGACAGCATCACGCTCGACGTCCGCCCGGAAGGTGACGATATCTGGAGCCCGCAGGCGCTGCCGCTGAACGCGGTGGTGCACGTTGCCGGCCTGGCGCTGGCTGTCCGTTCGGAGCACGACACCTGGTCCGCCGCTGTGCTCGACCACCGCCTGCCGGTGGTGGTGGACGACGGCGCGACCTTCACCCCGGTAACGCGCCCCACGCGCAGTGCCGGCGCCCGCCGCTGGATTGCCGTTGCCGCACTGGCGGTGGTGGTGGGCGCCGGCGGCTGGTGGGGTTACGAGCGCCAACGCCCAGCGACCCAGGTCCGCACGCTGGAAGCCGTTCTGGCGAAATCGCCTTACAACTACACCGTGGTGCATGACGCGGAGGGCCGCCTGTATGCCTTCGGCGACAGCGCCGAGGCCGTGGCCTGGGGCCAGCGTGCCAGCCAGCGCGCCGGACGTCTGCACGACCAGTACCGCGAACGGCAGATGGAGGCCGCACGCATCGGCGCCGTGCTCGATAGTGCCAGTGTCGACTATGCGGTCATCCGACTGCGCGCGCCGCAGCAGCCTGAAGTGGTGATCACCGCATTGGGCATGAACGACGTTGAGCGCCGCCGCCAGGTGCAGGCGCTGCTGGTACCGCACATGCCGTATGCCGCCAGCATCGATGTGCGCTCGGTGGGCGATGGCCAGCTGGTGGCGATGGCACGCGACGAACTGCGTGCGCGCGGCATCACCACGCGCACCGGCAACCATGCCGGGCGGGCCAGCATCTCCAACGATGTGTTCCTTGACGACGCATCGCTGCACGCCATGGCGCGCTACCGCGACGATTTCGTGCAGCAGTGGGGCGAGCGCCGCGTGCGCATCAGCATCCGTTTGTGGGACGACCTGCTCAAGGGGCGTTCCTACCAGTATTCCCAGGGCCAGTTGCTTTCTGTAGGCGAAGGGCGCTGGGATTTTTCTACGGCTGGTAGCCGTTGACCATTCTTCCGGAGTAACTGTAATGACTACACCAACCGTTGGTACCACGCCCGTTCCGGGCGATGATTTTGATGGCGATGTCCAAGGCCCACAGTGGGGCTGGCTGGGCGATCACAGCGATCGATTTGATAAGGGTGTGAAAACCCTGAAGAAGGCGCTGGACGACGCGTTCAAGAAGATCGCAGGCGATGGCATTGAAGGTGGCATAGAGGGCGATCCGACGAACCCGGCATACCTCGCCGATTATCAGACCGCCCTGTCGGCGTACACCACCTACCGCACGTTGCAGTCGAACTCGGCCAAGAGCCTGTCGGACATGCAGAAGCAGAATGCCCGTAACCTGGGTTGATGAACTCCTTCGCCGGCAGCTCCTCTGCCGGCGCCAGGACTTTATGCGGGAAATCCCGCAGGAGATGCACCCGTGCAAGTGACCCAGATTTCCACCGAGATCAACGCGGTGGGCGACGCCGACGGCGCCGCAGTACCGCTTTCCAATCGCATGAGCCAAGCCTTGGCCAACAGCTACGTGGGCGCGGGCAACGACCTGGCCGCCATCCAGGCAACCAGCAACGACCCCGTCACCGCATCCAGCCCGGCCGCGCTGCACGAGCTGCAGCTCAACCTGGCCGACTACACCAAACGCATGATCGTCGCCGCCGGCCTGGCCAACCACGCCAACAAGACGGTGGAGACACTGCTCAAGTCATGAAGATGCCGCCTTTTGCGGTTGCCGTGCGCCGCCCCAGCCGGTGGCGCATGGTGCTGCCCCTGCTTGCGCTGGTGCTGCTGGTGGGCTGCGCGCGCAAACCACTTCTGGAGAACCTGGATGAGCGCCAGGCCAATGAAGTGATTGCCGTGCTGCTGCGCCATAACATCGATGCCGAAAAGCACAACCTCGGCAAGGGCGGGTACCAGGTCCAGGTAGGACCGCGCGACCTGCCCGAAGCCATTGAACTGATGCAGCGCAACGACCTGCCGTCGGCGCCGCGCAGCCAGGTCTCCGCGGCGTTCCCGGCCGATTCTCTTGTCAGCACGCCGCTCGGTGAACGAGCGCGGCTGATATCGGCCGTGGAACAGCGCCTGGAGGAATCGCTGCAACTGATGGATGGCGTGCAGTCCAGTCGCGTGCACCTGAACTACGACGCCAACCTGGGCACCGAGGGGCGGCGTGCCGAACGTCGCCGCATGCATGTCGCTGCGGTGGTGGCCCATGAGCCCGGCATCGATACCGAAGTGCTGCTGCAGACCGTGAAGCGCTTCCTGCGCAACACCTTCGATGGCGTGGAGTACGACAATGTGTCGGTCATCCTCACCCAGGTCGAGGGACCGCGGACGCTGGCGGTGACCGCCGGCAGCGAGCGCAGCCTGCCCGTTGCCCTGATGGTGCTGTGCGGCGCGGTAGCCCTGCTGTTGCTGCTGGGCGGCTGGGTGGTGATCCGGCTGGTGCCCGCGATCGGCAACCGTGCGCGCACGGCCTGGCAGCGGATGTCCGGCCGTGGGGATGGCGCGCGCGGCTGGAGGCGGTGGCGCGGTGCATGAGGCCATGCACATCGCGTATGCCCCGGCCGCGTACTACCGGCCGTGGCGGGCGGTGTACGCCAGCGCGTCGCTGGACCAGCAGCGCTGGCTCAACACCACGCTGATCCGCCAGCGGCGCCTGCCCATGCCGGCAACGCTGGCGGTGCCGGCCGATGTGCTGACACGGCGATTGATGGGGCTGTGGCCGAAGCTGCCGGAGGTGGCCACGCTGATGGCGGCCGCGCGGCTGCGTGGCTGGCTGGCGTCGCAGCGCGGCTGTTCGGCATTGCCGGCGACGGTGCAGGCGTTCATGCGGGCGGACCATGCGCAGCAGCCGGAGGGCCGCGTGCAAGAGCCCGCACCGGCGGATCTTTCCGGGGTGTTGCTCGTCTGGGGCGGCGTGGAACTACAGCCGCTGGCCCCGCTGCTGCCCGCGTGGCTCTCTGCACGCCTTTCCCTTCCCTTTGCGCCGATGGCGGGCGACACCCTGCGCCCGCTCGCACGAGAACGTATTGACCTGGACCTCTTCTGGACGGCGGTGACCTATGTTGAAAAGCTTTCCTGAGCACGTTCTGGCGCACGCGCAGGGCGGGGTGATTGCCCCCAGCGCGCTGCGCCAGGCCGCACGTGCCGACCAGCTCGAGGCCGCCGCTCGGCGTCGCGCGGCTGCCGTGTTGGGCGCGCTGCCCGAGCAGGTGGACGCCGCCACCGCGCAGGCCCGTCTCGATGGTTTCCGTGAGGGCTATGCCGATGCCATCGCCGAGGCCGTGCCCCTGCTGGCAGCCGCACTGGGGGACGTGCAGGCCACGCGCGATGCCGTGCTGGGCCAGGTGCGTGAGGTGATCGCGGAAAGCCTTGCTGCCGAAGGCGTCGAAGCTGCCTTGGTCGTGCGCCGCTGCGAACAGTTGCTGGGTGCTGCGGAGTCCGCACTGGTGCTGTACGTGCCGGAGCAGATGCCTGCACTGGGCGAAAGCGTGTTGGCGCAGCTGGCGACGAAGGCCGATGCCCCGTCTGTGCAGCTCGTGGCCTCGCGGTCGGCGTTGCCGATGCTCAAAGCCGGCCCGTTGTTGTTTGAGCTGGACCCGGTAGGCGCCATGGCCGCCGCCGTGGAAGCCAGCGTGGATGGCGATGCACTGGAAGCGGCCGCGCGGCGGCGCGCCAGTGCCTACGTGAGCGGGATTGATGCCCGCCTCAAGCGGTTGCCTTTACCCCTGATCCCGATTGGAGTGGATTGATGATGCTGGAAAAACTGGGGGCGATGGCGCCCCTCAACACGACTACGGTGGAGGGCCAGAAGCAGACGCTGATGCAGCGCATGCAGGCCTCGCTGGACGATCCGTCGACCAAGCCACCGGGCTTCGAAACGCTGCCGTCGCTGCCGGACTTCGACAAGAAGCCGATTGCACCTGACATGGCCGAACTCACCCGCGAGATGGCGCGGCAGTGGTGGTGCACCGAGTTCCTGCAGGCCATGATCTTCGGCGACGAAGAGAAGATCGGGGCCAAGCCGGAAGAGTACTGAAACAGAAAGCGGGCCGCCAGTCCCCGCCCCCCTTTTTTGGCGCGGACCCCCCCCCCGCCCCGGTG
>NZ_JASCOP010000192.1:0-5214 GCF_029959395.1 Stenotrophomonas sp. PS02300 | reverse complement strand
GCGCCGGGCTCTGCCCGGCCCACGTAACCTGACATCATGCGACCGCCGGGCAGGGCCCGGCGCTACGGGGCACGAACATGCTGCGTCCTTCGTTGTTGCTGTCGTTGCTTCTCCTTGCGACCGCCGCGCACGCGGCGCCGCACCGCATCTTCATCGCCGGCGATTCCACCGCCGCCGATTACGGCCCCGAACGTGCGCCGCTGATGGGCTGGGGCCAGGCCCTGCCAAGCTACCTGGACCCCGCTGTCTGGCAGGTCCGCAATCACGCCAAGGCCGGCCGCAGTGCCCGCAGTTTCATCGAGGAAAAGCGCCTCGACGCCATCGCCGCCGAGCTCCAACCGGGCGACGTGCTGCTGATCCAGTTCGGCCACAACGACGCCAAGTTCGAAGACCCCACGCGCTACGACGACCCGGACACCGCCTACCCGCAGTACCTGATGCGCTATGTGCAGTTGGCCCGCGACAAGCGCGCCACGCCGGTACTGATCACCCCCGTGGCAAGGCTGCTGTACGACTTCGGTTCGCTGCTGGACACGCACGGGCTCTACACCCAGGCGGTGAAGCAGCTGGCCGCGCGCGAACAGGTGGCGCTGATCGACCTCAACGCCAGCTCCACCCGCTGGATCCGCGCGCTGGGCGAGCAGGGCGCCAAGCCCTACTTCATGTTCGTGCCCGAACAGAACAAGGCGGACGGCACCCACTTCAGCACCGCCGGCGCCACCGCCGTGGCCTGCCTGGTGCTGCGCGACTGGGTGGCGTTGACGCCCGGGCTGAAACCGGCCTTGAAGCGCGACATCGATTGCGACGTAAGCCAGCCGGCAGGGCAGGGCAGCGACCCGGCCAGGCCCTCGCGCGTGGTCCACGAGCGCGATATCGGCATTTCGCAGCCGGGCCCGCATGGCGGCGCCGGGCCGACCACCGCCTACCCGTTCTTCGCCGACGACAAGGACCTGCCGTTCGTGCTGCGCAAGCGCGTGCTGCACAAGGGCGCGGGCATCGGCCTGCACCCGCAGCACAAGGACGAGATCTATTACATCGTCAGCGGGCAGGGCAGCTACGTGCTGGATGGCAAGCAGTACGACGTGGCGGCCGGCGACGCCCTGCTGACCCGGGTGGGCAGCCTGCATGCGCTGCAGCAGCGCGGGGAGCAGGATCTGGTGGTGCTGCTGGCGTATCCGCGGTGAGAGCGCAGCCGGGCAGGGCCCGGCTCTACCGACGTTAACCTTCAAAAGCTTCTTAGTCTTTTGAAGTTTAGTCAGGTAAACTTCAAAAGACCCTGATGTTTTTGAAGGATGGCGCGCTAAACTTCAAAAGCGTACAGTGCTTTTGAAGTTCAGGCCTCGGAGGGTTCCATGCGACGGGAAGACATAGCGGTCCCGCTGCGCCAGTACCTGGTGCCCGTCGAAGGCCGGCCGAATCTGGTGGCCATGACAGCCCCGCCCACCCCGCGCAGGCTGCCTCCAGGGCAGTCGGGCAACCGCCAGCTGTTCGTCGACGCCAACGCGGGCCTGGCCCGGCTGGAACAGGCCATGCGGCAATGGCCGACCCCTGACCTGGTCACCCGCACCTTGGCGCGACGCGAAGCCGTGCAGAGCTCCCAGATCGAAGGGACCCAGACCGACCTGGACCAGTTGCTGGTGTACGAAGCAACACTTGGCCTCGACGGCCTGCCCGCCGACGTGGTGGTCACCGAGCGCTACGTGCAGGCGCTGCAGGACGGCCTGGAAGCAGTGAGGGAGCGGGGTAGATCCGCCATCGACCTTGCGCTGGTCAACCACCTGCACGCAGTGCTCATGCAGGACACACCGGAGGACTTCCCAAAGGGCAGTTATCGGCAGGAACAGGCCGTCATCGGCCCGTTGGGAGGACGTCCTGAAGACGCACGCTTCGTTCCTTCGCCGCCGGATCGGATCGGCGAGGCGATGCAGGAACTGGAACGCCAGATGCTGCAGTACCAGGCGGCGGAAGACGAACAGTTCGAACTGAACATCCTCGCGCAGCTCGCCATCGCACACGCCCAGTTCGAAACCATCCATCCGTACAAGGATGGCAATGGACGCACCGGTCGGCTGCTGATGCCGCTGATACTGGCGGCAGAAGGGTATCCACCGCTGTACCTGTCCGGCGCATTGCTCCGCAGCAAGGACACCTACTACGACGCGCTCAACCAGGTGCAGATCAAAGGCAACTGGGTACCGTGGATGGACATGGTCTCCAGGGCCGTGGTGGAGTCGGCCAACGATGCGATCGCCATAGCCGAGGACATGCAATCGCTCGTAGCGGAGTGGTCGGAGAAGGTAAGCCGCTATCGCGGTGATTCCGTTGCGCGTCGACTTCCGGCGCTGCTGGTGGGCCATCCGGTGGTCACGGCGTCACAGGTTGCTTCGCTGCTGGAGGTGTCTGACCGGTCAGCGCTTACCGGCATCTATGCGCTGGAGGAAGCCGGCATCCTGTCGAAGGGCAGCGAGAAGAAGTGGGGCAGGACTTACCACGCCCACGCCGTGCTCAGGCGACTCAACCAGCCACCGTTGCGCGTGGCCCAGCGACCTCGCTGAAAGCAGCCGGGCAGGGCCCGGCGCTACGGTCAAACGTCGCCGCCTTCCGCCCAGCCTTCGCCGGTGCCCTTCTGGTACACGCCGTCGCCGTCCTGCACGTCGCCGGCCGGCAGGTGCTCCTGCGTTTCCAGCGCGGCGTAGATCGGGGTGAAGTCCGGCGCGGTCGCTTCCATCAACTGCTCGTAGCTGTCGATGACGAAGTAGGTCTTCTGGAAGGTGTCGATGCGGTAGCGGGTGCGCATGATGCGCTCCAGGTCGAACCCGATCCGGTTCGGCGCGGCCGATTCCAGCGAGTACAGCGATTCACCCTTGGAAGAGACGATGCCCGCGCCGTAGATGCGCAGCCCTTCAGGCGTGTTGATCAGCCCGAACTCCACCGTGTACCAGTACAGGCGGGTGAGGTGCTGCAGCGCTTCGGGGCCGATCGCGTGCGCCTTGACCCCACCGCGGCCGTAGGCGGCCATGTAATCGGCGAACACCGGGTTCATCAGCAGCGGCACGTGCCCGAACAGGTCGTGGAACATGTCGGGTTCGGCGATGTAGTCGATCTGGTCCGGGCGCCGGATCCACCAGGTGACCGGGAAACGGCGGTTGGCCAGGTGGTCGAAGAAATCCAGTTCCGGCAGCAGGCCTTCCACGCCGACCAGGGTCCAGCCGGTGGCGGCGCCCAGCACTTCGTTGAGCTGGTCGAAGCGCGGAATCATGTGCGCGTTCATGCCCATCTCGTCCTGCGCCTGCAGGAACTCCTTGCTGGCGCGGCCCACCAGCAGCTCACGCTGGCGCTGGTAGAGCGTGCTCCAGGTGGCGTGGTCGTCGGCGGTGTAGCTGTCCCACGGCTGTTCCACCACGGCGGTGGTGTACACCGGCACGTAGCCCTTGTCGGTCTGCTGGTGTTCGACGCGGCGGGGGGCGGTGGCGGTTTCCATCGAGGTGGGCTCCTGGGAAGTGACCCCTTGATGCTAGGGCAGGGCGCGCGCAAGAGGATTGCAAAGTTGCACGGATCTCCCGATCTGGCGCAATATCGTTGCGTCCAATCAATGTTGCGGAGCAGCAATGTCCGGAGATGCCCAGTTCGACCGCACGGATCTGCGTCTTCTGGCGGAGATCCAGCAACATGGCCGCGCCACCAACGCCGAACTGGCGGCGCGGGTGAACCTGTCCCCGTCAGCCTGCCTGCGGCGGGTACAGCGGCTGGAGAGCGAGGGGGTCATCGCCGGCTACGGCGCGCGGCTGGAACCGCGCCGGATCGGGCTGGGGCTGCAGGCCTTCGTGCGCGTGCAGCTGGAAAAGCACGACCAGCACGCCATCGGCGTGTTCGCCGACAGCGTGGTGGACTGGGATGAAGTGGTGGCCTGCCATGCGCTGACCGGCGACATGGATTACCTGCTGCACATCTATGTGCGCGACCTGGAGCATTTCTCCAGCTTCCTGTTGGACAAGCTGCTCAATGCCGCAGGCGTGGCCGACGTGAATTCCAGTTTCGTGCTGCGCACGGTGAAGGACTTCAGGGCCTTGCCATTGTCGCAACTCGAATAGGCGACGGCAGCCACGCAGGGCGTGGCGCTACGCGCACTTCTCTTTTCGGCCCATCAGTTTTCCCACGCGCGAGGGCTCGTCGCACTTCGGCGGCGGCGGTGGCGGGGCCAGTGCAGCGGCGCGGGCCTTCTGCAGCTGCTGGATCTTGGCGCGGATCTGCGGCATCGCGGCCATGGCGGCCTTCTCGCCTTCCAGGATCGCGTAGCCGCGCTGGCTGAAATCGGCTGCGCCGATGTCCAGCACCTTGGGGCGGATGATGATGTCCGCGCGCGCCAGCTCCTGCTCGCCCAGGCGCTGGCCCATGATCGAGATGGACTGGTTGACGATGCCCAGCATGCCGGTCGGCGACTTGCCGCTGGCCTTGCTGGAAATATCCACGGCGATGACGAAGTCCGCGCCCAGCTGGCGCGCGGCATCCACCGGCACCGGGCTGACCACGCCGCCGTCGACGAACAGGTTGCTGCCGATCTTCACCGGCTCGAACACACCCGGGATGCTGCTCGAAGCGCGCACGGCCTGGCCGACGTTGCCGCGCACGAATACCGCGCGGTCGCCGGTATCGAGGTTGGTGGCCACGGCGGCGAACGGCTTCTTCAGCTTTTCGGCCGGCTTGTTGTTCACTTGCGCATTGACGTAATCCTGCAGCTTCTGGCCCTGCACCAGGCCGCCGGAGAACAGGCGCACGTCGCGGATGCTGGCCTCATCCAGGGCCACGGCCTTGGACTGCATCTGGAACGCGTCCATGCCGCTGGCATACAGCGCGCCGACCACGCTGCCGGCGCTGGTGCCGGACACCACGACCGGTTCGAAGCCATTCGCTTCCAGCATCTTGATTACGCCGATATGCGCGAAGCCCTTGGCCGCGCCGCCGCCAAGCGCGATGCCGATCTTCACCGGCTTGGCCGGCACCACCGTGGTCGCCACCGGCGGCGGGGTCGGGCGAACGGCTTCGCCACCGCAGCCAGCCAGCAGGCCGAGCAGGGCAACGGACAGCGTGAGACGGGTGCGGCGGAAGGCGTTCATGGGCGTGGCGAAATGTGAATGGGCGATAGCATACCGGTAGTGCCGGCCCATGGCCGGAAGCCACGCAATGCACGGTTATGCGAGGTTGCCGGCCATGGGC
>NZ_JASCOP010000191.1:0-5301 GCF_029959395.1 Stenotrophomonas sp. PS02300 | reverse complement strand
GAGCCACGCCCTGCGTGGCTGGGCAGCGCCGACCATCCCGCAGCCACGCAGGGCGTGGCTCTACGCGGTGGCGACCATCCCGCAGCCGTGCAAGGCCTCTATCGCGACCCCTGGCTCGGCCAGGCCCGTCTTTGCCCGGAAAACAACACCCTGCGCTTCAGCGTGGACAAATCGCCCACACTGCGCGGAACCGTGATGCAGCTCGATACCCGCTGGCTGGTGCAGTGGGATACCCTCGGGGCGGATGCAGAACCCTGGCTGCAGGTGGAGCCGGGCACCCCGCCGGCGCTCCGCCTGAGCGCGATCGATCCGGATATCGACTTCAGCTATGACTACCAGGACCTGCACTTCACCCGCATCGGCGATTGCCCTTAGCCTGCTGTTCGCCCTGGCCGCGCCGGCGGTGGTGTCGGCCCAGCCGGTGCACATCGCCCTGGTGCGCACCGCCGAGCAGGCCGGCCTGGTCGACATCACCACGCTGGCGCCGGACATCAAGCTCGACATCCGCTACGCCGGCAGCAACAACTTCACCGGCCGCCCGGTGCCGGGCTACGAAGCCGCCAAATGCTTCCTGCTGCGCCCGGCAGCCAAGGCGCTGGCCCAGGTCGAAGCCGACCTGCGCGCCAATGGCTACGGCCTGCAGCTGTTCGACTGCTACCGCCCGGCGCAGTCGGTGCACGCGTTCGTGGCCTGGGCCAACGACCCGCTGGAACAATCGCGCAAGGCGCAGCAGTACCCCGGGCTGGACAAGCCGGCGCTGCTGGGCGGCTACATCGCCGAAACCTCCGGCCACAGCCGCGGCGCCACCGTCGACCTGGGCCTGCTCGACTGCCGCAGCGACCCCTGCAGCGTGGTCGACATGGGCACCGACTTCGACTTCTTCGGCCCGCGCGCGCATACCGACGCCACCGACATCACCCCCACCCAGTACCGCAACCGGCAGACCCTGCTGCAGGCCATGCAGCGCCAGGGCTTCGCCAACTACCCGCAGGAGTGGTGGCACTACACCCTCAGCCCCGAGCCCAGTCCCCGCACGGCCTACGACGTCCCGGTGCGCTGAGCGCCTACAATGCGCGCTCACCGAACCCACGGATCACGATGAACCTGCCGCTGCACTTTGGATTGCTGGGCACGCTGGAAGCCGGGCTCATTGCCCTGCTGCTGGGCGTGCTGGTGTATGCGTTGTGGCACCGCGTGTGCCGCTGGGCCGGGTGGTCGGATGGGCACGCCATCGGCTGGGCCTGCGTCATCAGCGTAGTGGGCGCGGCCGGCATCGATGCCTGGAACCTGTTCTACATGGGCATGATGCGGCTGGAGTCGCCGCTGTACGCGCGCCTGTTCCTGGCCACCATCCACGATCCGAACGAACTGGGCTCGCGCGTGGTGATTGAAGTGGCCGGTGCGCTCGGTGGTGTTGCACTGGGCTGGCTGATATTCAGTTCCCGCTCAGGCGAAAAAAGCGCCAGCAACCCCTGAGTTTTCGTTTGCTTCCGGTTAAATCCGGGTGCATTGAATGATCGTCTTACCAACCGCTCACCTGCGCGTAACCGCAGGGGTAACGGAGCGCTGCGCGCGTGTGGTTAAGACCGCGTGCGCAGGCCGGTTGCAGGGCAAGGTCGATTCATAAACGGAGTGTCAGTGTGGGGCCGTGCGGAAACAACGAGCCGCGCAACATCCCACAAGGAGACCACCCAAATGACTATTCGCAACCGCAAGCCCCTGATCGCCCTGATCGTCGCCGCCGGCAGTGTTCTGGCCATTCCGGCGATGGCCCAGACCGCACAGCAGAGTGCCGCGCAGGCCCAGACCCAGGCCGCGCAGGCCCAGCAGTCGGCGGCACAGGCAGACCAGGCGGCAGATGCGGCCACCGGCGCGGCCGCCCAGGCCTCGGCGCAGGCCGGCGGCGGCGGTGGCGGCCAGACCTGGTCCAGCGTCGATACCGACGGTGACGGCGCCATCAGCAAGACCGAGGCCCAGGTGAACGCCGGCCTTGCCCAGGTGTTTGACCAGGCCGACACCAACAAGGACGGCAAGCTCACCCCGGACGAGTACAAGGCCTACGTTGCCGCCCAGCAGGGCGCCGCAGCCGGTGGCAACGCTGCGCCGGGCCGCTAACCGCGTAACCGCCTGAAGCCGCTGGACTACGGTGAATGGCCTGGAAGGGCGGCTTGGGCCGCCCTTCCTTCTTTTTGGCTTGGTATCCTTGCCCGATGATGACCTCCATGCCCGCGCCCACCGGCGCCATCGGTCTGGTCGGTTTTGACGGTGACGACACGCTGTGGAAGAGCGAGGACTATTACCGCAAGGCCGAGCAGGATTACCTCGACATCCTGTCGCGCTACATCGACGTGCACGACACCGCCACCGCGCGCCACCTCCTCGAAGTGCAGCAGCGCAACCTCGGCGTGTTCGGTTACGGCGTCAAGGGCATGACCCTGTCGATGCTGGAAGCGGCCATCGAGATCACCGAAAAGACCATTGCCGCACGCGACCTGCAGCTGATTCTGGACATCGGCCACGACACCCTGCGCCACCCGGTCGACATCATCGACGGCGTGCGGGAGTCCGTCGCCGAAATCGCCCGCGATTACCCGGTGGTGCTGATCACCAAGGGCGACCTGTTCCACCAGGAAGCCAAGATCAAGGTTGCCAACCTGCGTGACCTGTTCCCGCGCATCGAGATCGTGTCCGAGAAGGACCCGGAAACCTACGCGCGCGTGCTCGAAGAGTTCGACCTGCCGATGGAGCGTTTCGTCATGGTCGGCAATTCGCTGCGTTCGGATATCGAACCGGTGGTCACCCTGGGTGGCTGGGGCATCCATACCCCGTACGCAGTGACCTGGGCGCATGAAACCCAGCACGGCGTGGCCGCCGATGAGCCGCGCATGGTCGAAGCCGCCACCGCCTTCGACTGGCCGCAGGCCCTGCGCGCCATCGAAGCCAAGGCCGCGGGCGGCTGAACCGGTGAAGCGCCTGCGCCTGCTGCTGGTTGCCGTGCTGCTGTGGCTGCCGTTGCTGGCGGCCGCGCAGCAGACCCCGGAGAAGTCCCATGCCTACCAGGTCCACACCGGTGACGCCTGGGTCGATGCCCAGCTGCAGGACATCAACCATTACGCCGAGCGCTACCCGGAGAGTTTCCTCGACGAAGTAGCGCGCTACGCCAGTGTCCCGCGCGACTATATCGCCGCGCTGTTCTACACCCATGGCTGGCAGGCGGGCGACATCTACTTCGCCTGCTTCTGGGCCAAGGCCACCGAGCGTTCGTGCCGGGATGCCGTGCAGGCCTGGTCGCGCTTCGTCCCCGACGAAGGCGACGACAAGCGCTGGGCCGAAGTGGTGACCAAGATGCCGGTCACCCCCAGCAACCCGCACTGGCGCACCCTGCGCCACGCCATCGTGGCCAGCCACGACCACTGGGACCGCCCGGTCACCCTCGACGCCACCCTCAAGCGCCAGCTCGGCGACCGCGCCCAGCGCGACAAAGCCGCTGCTGACGCCGAAACCAAGCGCGCCCGCTGACCCTCCAAGCCCCATCTGCGCCGGACTACCGGTAGGGTCGCATCCCGATCGACTGCCGTGGAACTGTCCGCGTTCGGTGATGGCGTGACCTTCGGCGGGGACGGCTCTTGCTCCGTTTCGAGGTCATGCCTTACCGGGTGTTGACCGGTTATCGGCGGTCGTTTGGGAACCGACCCTACCCATCCATGCGACGTGTGGGGCACCCTCGTCAATGCTGCTGTGCACCTCGCCGCATCCCGCTTCCTCGGCGACAATGGGGACCTGCTGTTCCCCGTGATCCGTTGCCGAGTACGTAATGAGCGCCGACCGTTTCGTTTCACCCGACGATATCCGCAGCCTGTTCGCCCAGGCCATGTCCACCATGTACCGCACCGAAGTGCCGCTGTACGGCACCCTGGTCGACCTGGTGGCCGAGATCAACGATGCCGTGCTCACCGACAACCCGGCGCTGGCCGAGCAGCTCGAGCGCAATGACGAGCGCGGCCGCCTGGCGCAGGAACGCCACGGCGCCATCCGCGTCGGCACCGCCGACGAGCTGGCCACCCTGGGCCGCGTGTTCGCGGTGATGGGCATGCACCCCATCGGCTACTACGACCTCTCCGTGGCCGGCGTGCCGGTGCATTCCACCGCCTTCCGGCCGCGCACCGCGTCCGCGCTGGCCGCCAACCCGTTCCGCGTGTTCACCTCGCTGCTGCGCCTGGAACTGATCGAAGACGAAGCCCTGCGCGACGAATCCGCACGCATCCTCGCGCGCCGCCGCATCTTCACCGATGAAGCGCTGGCGCTGATCGACCAGGCCGAACGCGAAGGCGGGCTGGACCAGAACGACGCGCGCCGCTTCGTGCTGGCCGCGCTGGAAACCTTCCGCTGGCACAGCGATGCCACCGTCTCGCTGGCCACCTACCACGCCCTGCACGACGCCCACCGCCTGGTGGCCGACGTGGTCAGCTTCCGTGGCCCGCACATCAACCACCTCACCCCGCGCACGCTGGATATCGACGCCGCGCAGGCCGGCATGCTGGCCCGTGGCATCGATGCCAAGGCCGTGGTCGAAGGCCCGCCGCCGCGCCGCTGCCCGATCCTGCTGCGCCAGACCAGCTTCAAGGCGCTGGAGGAAACGGTGAACTTCCCCGATGGCGAAGGCGGCGATGCCGGTACCCACACCGCGCGCTTCGGCGAAATCGAACAGCGTGGCCTTGCCCTCACCCCCAAGGGCCGCGCGCTGTACGACCAGCTGCTGGCCCAGGCGCGCGATGCCGGCGGCGCCGGCAGCACCGGGCAGGATTACCCCACGCGCCTGGCGGCGGCGTTCACCGCGTTCCCGGACGACCACGACACCCTGCGCCGCGAAGGGCTGGGCTACTACCGCTACGCACTCACCGATGCCGGCCGCGCCAACCCGGCCGCCGTGGCTGACCTGCCGGCCGAAGCGCTGGTGGCGGCAGGGCTGGCCAGTGCCGACCCCATCGTCTACGAAGATTTCCTGCCGGTCAGTGCCGCGGGTATTTTCCAGTCGAACCTCGGCGGCGAAGAGCAGCGTGCCTATGCCGCCCACGCCAACCGCGATGCGTTCGAGCAGGCGCTGGGCATGAAGGTAGAAGACGAGTTCGTAATCTACGAGCGCCTGCAGCAGGAGTCGCTCGACCGCCTGCGCGGTTGACGCATTGCGTGCGCCACGACCAACGGTCGTGGCCTACCGGCGATCACCACCGCGAATGGCCGGGGTGTACCGGCAATCACCACCGCGAATGGCCGCGGTGTACCGGCCATCACCGCGGCGAA
>NZ_JASCOP010000190.1:0-5379 GCF_029959395.1 Stenotrophomonas sp. PS02300 | reverse complement strand
GGGTATGCGGGGGACGCCGTGAACCCATCCATGGGGGCTTGGGCGCCGCATCCATGCGGCTCACACCCCCGCATACCCACCCCCGCCGCCCCCTCGACGCGCTACAGGTGAGTCACCAAAAATCAACATCGTAGGGACACGCCATGCGTGTCCGCCTTCCCTTCCGGCACCAGGAATGCGGGATTACGCCTCCACCACTTCCGCGATCGGATAGTCGGTAAATCCGGCTTCAGCCCCGCCAAAGTACTTGGCCTTGTCCGGCGCGTTCAACGCCAGGCCCTGCTGCAGGCGAGCCGGCAGGTCGGGGTTGGCGATGAACGGACGGCCGAAACCGATCAGGTCCGCCCAGCCCTTGGCCAGTGCTTCCTCGGCGCGCTCGACCGTGTACTTGCCGGCGTAGATCAGGGTGCCGCGATAGATCATCCGCAGTGCTTCCTTGAACGCCACCGGCATCACGGGGGCGTCTTCCCAGTCCGCTTCGGCGATGTGCAGGTAAGCCACGCCGATGCTGTCCAGGATGTGCGCGGCGGCCAGGTAGGTCGCCTGCGGGGTGTCGTCCACGGCGCCCTGCAGGGTGGTCAGCGGGGCCAGGCGCACGCCGAGGCGGTCGGCGCCTACTTCAGCGGCGACCGCTTCGGCGACGTCGCGCAGGAAACGCAGGCGGTTCTGCAGCGAGCCGCCGTAGCCGTCGGTGCGCTGGTTGGCCTGGGAATCGATGAACTGGTTGATCAGGTAGCCATTGGCGCCGTGCAGTTCAACGCCGTCGAAGCCGGCGTCGATGGCGCGGCGGGCGGCCAGTGCGTAGTCGCGCACGATCTGCGGGATCTCGCTGATGTCCAGGGCGCGCGGCATGGAGTGCTGGACCATCTCGCCTACCCCGCCCTGCGGGCCGGTGCCGGCGACGTCGACGAAGACCTTGACGCCGTCGGCCTGCAGGGCCGAGGACGAGACCGGTGCTTCACCGTTCGGCTGCAGGTCCACGTGCGAGACGCGGCCCACGTGCCAGAGCTGGGCGAAGATGCGGCCGCCAGCGGCGTGCACGGCGTCGGTGACGCCGCGCCAGCCGGCGACCTGGGCGTCGTCGTGGATGCCGGGGGTCCAGGCGTAGCCCTGCCCCTGCGGGCTGATCTGGGTGCCTTCGCTGACGATCAGGCCGGCCGAGGCGCGCTGGGCGTAGTACTGGGCCATCAGCGGGGTGGCGACGTTGCCGGTGGCGGCGCGCGAGCGGGTCATCGGCGGCATGACGATGCGGTTGGGCAGGGTCAGCGGGCCGAGGCGGTAGGGGGTGAAGAGCATGGGGGGTTCCTTGCTGGAGACTGTGGCAAGGATGGGGACCGAAGGCCGTTCGGAACAGGCCTTCGCCGGCAATACAGTTGTGCCGTGGATGCAATGATCGGGGTGCGGCGGGGCGGCGCGGCGTTACGCGTCGTTCTGGCCTGCCAGCAGGTTGTAGGCGGCACGCACTGTTTCGTAGCCGTACTGGCGTTCGAGGCGGCGCACGATGAAGTGGCCACGCGCCATGTCCTGGTAGTAGTCGGTGAACATGGTGTTCAACGTGGCGCCGGCGACCGCGCCGATGATCGGCACTGCCTGGGCGGCGAACTTCTCGGTGACCACCACGCCGAAACGGGCGGCGACCTTTTCGACGATCTTGGCCAGCCACTTGCCGGCTTCCTTCGGGGTCAGGCCGATCATCACGCCACCGCCGCCGACCGCTGCGCCGGCCAGTTCGGCCGACAGGTGGCGCATCACTTCGGCGGTGAAGCCACGGGTGATGTAGTAGCCGGTCTCGCTGGCGTCGTCCTGGCCGGAATTGCCGCCCAGCGCGAATACTTCCAGGCAGGCGTGGCGGGTGCCCATCTCGCTCAGGTCGAAGCCTTCGCTGCGGGCCACGTCGGCGACCGAGCGCATCATGATGGTGGTCGACACCGGCAGTTCCAGGAACAGCGCGGTGAAGCCGAACGCACCGCCCAGCGCGCCGGTGGTGGCGGCGGCCACCTTGTGCCAGCGCGTGGAGGCGGCCTTGCCCGGGGTGTTGTCCATGCTCCACAGCGCGGCCTGCGCGGATTTGAACAGCGCCGCCTCGACCGCGCCGTGGATCCGCCGCGACACCGACTGTGGCAGCTTCTTCACCGCGAACTCCAGCGGCGAACCGATCAGGTTCGCCATCTTGGCGGTGAGCGTGGGCGATTCGAGCAGGCCCACCGCCCGCTGCAGGTCGGCCCAGTCCTGCGAGGTCGGCAGGATCTGCGCTTCCAGCGGCGGCGGCACGATACGGACGATATGGCTCATGCCCGGATCATACCGCCCACAGATTGAATGAAGCACCACGGTAGCCCCGGCCGTTGGCCGGACGACGGGGACGTGAAACGTTCAGGACGTCAGGCGACCGGCAGGCCGGACAACGCGCCCATGAACTGCCGGTAGTGGCGGAGTTCGGCGATCGAATCGTGCACATCGCTCAGCGCGGTATGGCTGGAGGTCTTGCCTACCCCGGCGGCCACGCTGGGCGCCCAGCGCCGGGCCAGTTCCTTGACCGTGGACACATCCAGGTTGCGGTAGTGGAAATACTTCTCCAGGCGCGGCATTTCACGGTGCAGGAAACGGCGGTCCTGGCAGATCGAGTTGCCGCACATCGGCGAGGCGCCGGCCTTGATCCACTGCGCCAGGAAGTTCACCGTCTGCGCTTCGGCCTGCGCCAGGGTGACCTGGCTGTCGACCACGCGCTGCCACAGGCCCGAACGGCGGTGCTGGTTGCGGTTCCACTCGTCCATTGCTTCCAGGCGCTCCACCGGGTGGTGGATGGCGAACTCGGGGCCTTCGGCCAACACGTTCAACTGCGCGTCGGTGACGACGGTAGCGATCTCGATGATCGAATCGTTGTCGGTATCCAGACCGGTCATTTCCAGGTCGATCCAGATCAGTCGTTCGCCTTCGGCGCCGTTGTCCGCCATGTCCTGCCCTTGTGCAGAGAGTAATGCGACATGATACCGCCTTCACGGTGTGGCCCTGCCGTGAAATCACTCCAGCAGCAGCGGCGGCTTGCCCCGTTTGGCCCGGAAGTAATTGGTCAGCCGCGTGCTGGCTTCCTTCGCCAGCACCCCCGCGTGCAACTCCACGCGGTGGTTGTGGCGGGCATCGCCAAGCAGGTCGAACACACTGCCGCAGGCGCCGGTCTTGGGATCGGTGGCCGCGTACACCAGCCGCGCCACCCGGGCGTGCACCACCGCCATCGCGCACATCGCACACGGCTCCAGCGTCACGTACAGGGTGCTGCCCAGCAGGCGGTGGTTGGCCAGCGCCCTGCCCGCCTGGCGCATCGCCACGATTTCGGCGTGGGCGCTGGGGTCGTGGTCGGCGATGTTGAGATTCCAGCCTTCGCCGAGAACCGTGCCGTCGGCGCCGACCAGCACCGCGCCTACCGGGATTTCGTTGAACTCGCGCTCGGCACGTTCGGCCAGGCGCAATGCATGCTGCATCCAGTATTCGTCCTGGTCGTGCACCGGCACGCCCAGCGGCGGGGGCGGCGGCAGGCGCTCAACCACGGCCGTCGGCCTTGCGAACGAACGCCTCGAACGCGGCCAGGGTGGCCTCGCTGACATGGTGTTCGATGCCTTCGGCATCGCGCCGGGCCGAATCGGCATCCACGCCCAAGGCCAGCAGGAAGCGCTCCACGGTCTGGTGGCGGGCACGCATTTCCACCGCCAGCTGCTCGCCGGCCGGGGTGAGGAACACGCCCCGGTACGGCCGCTGGATCGCCCAGCCTTCCTTGACCAGGCGCTTGAGCGCCTTGGCCACGGTGGGCTGGGCCACGCCCAGGCGGGTGGCGATGTCCACCTGGCGGGCCTCGCGGCCATCGGCGATCAGGTCCGCGATCAGCTCCACGTAGTCTTCGACCAGCTCCGAGCGGCGCGCCTCGCGCACCTGCACGAACCCCTCCACGTGCACTTGGGCATCGATCAGCGGGGTGGCGGTCTTGGCACGGGAAGGCGACATACCCGCAGTTTACCGTAGTGACGGGCCCTGCCCGTCATGCCAGGCCGGCCAAGCTCACCCCGCCCGACGCAGCAACCCCGTCTCGAACAGCACCGCCCCTTCCAGGTTGCGCGCCGCCAGCAGGCCGCCATGGGCCCGGGCGAACTCATGGGCAATGAACAACCCCAGCCCCAGCCCGCGGCTGTCGTGGAAACTGGCCTTGAACGGCTCGAACAGGCGCGGCAGCAGGGCTTCCGGAATCTGCCCGGCATTGCGCACCTGCAGCCGCAACGAATCGCTGGGCAGGCCACGCACCAGCACCTGCACCGGCGCATCGCCGCCATGCAGCACCGCGTTGCCGATCAGGTTGGAGAGCAGCTGCGCCAACCGGTCCGGATCGCCCTGCAGGCGGGTGTCGCCCTCCACGTGCAGCTCGATCTTCGCCTTCGGGTGGGCGCGACCGACCTCGTTGACCACCACGGCAGCCACTTCGGCCAGGTCGCATTCCTCGGTCTGCAGGCGCAGGCCGCCGCTCCGGATCCGCGAGAAATCCAGCAGCTGCTCGACCATCCGCGCCATCCGCACCGCGCTGTTTTCCAGGTGCACCAGGGTCTGCTGCGCGGACGGGTCGTCGGGCAGGTCCAGCGACAGCTTGTCGGCGCAGAGCAGGATCGCCGACAGCGGCGTGCGCAGGTCGTGGGTGAGCACGGCCATCATCGTTTCATTGAGCTTGAGCGCGTGCTCCAGCGCCTGGTTGCGCGCCTTGAGCAGCTGCTTCTGCTGGTAGAGCTCGATGAACACATTGACCTTGCTCATGATCACCTGCGGCTCGATCGGCTTGTGCAGGAAATCCACCGCACCGCTTTCGTAGCCCTTGAACGCGCGCACCGGATCGTTCGGCGAGGCGGTCAGGAAGATGATCGGCACATCGCGGCTGCGCTGCGAGCCGCGCATCAGCTCGGCCAGCGAAAAACCGTCGATCTCCGGCATGTGCACGTCCAGCAGCGCCAGCGCCACTTCGTGTTCGAGCAGCAGTTCCAGCGCTTCGGCACCCGAGGCCGCGCACAGGATGTCCAGGCCGTCGCGGCGCAGCAGCGCCTCCATGGCGACCAGGTTCTGGGGTACGTCATCGACGATGAGCAGGTTCACACGCTCGGTGGCCGGCGTCGGGGTGGACTCGATAAGGTTCATCGGGCAAGGCCTTTCATGCGCGAGCATAGGGAGGTGAGCGTCAGCACCGCATCGGCGCCGGCATGTGCCAGCGCAGCCGCTGGCATGATCGGGGAATAGGCATCATCGGGGCACTGGATCCAGGCCTGGCCACCGGCGTTGCGGACTGCGGCTACGCCGGCACTGCCGTCGTTGCTGGCCCCTGTGAGCAGGATGGCCAGCCCGCCGCTGCCG